>CAYPIG010000003.1:0-83023 GCA_964410705.1 uncultured Gallionella sp. | reverse complement strand
CTCATGGCTCCATTCTCTCAGATTAGGGAGCCTCCTCAAAACCCGGGGCGATTCAAACTGTCGCAATTGCTTTCGGCGGCCGCAGTGCATGCGATTCAAAGCGGGCGGGAGAAAATTGACGGGAAGGTCTTGGATGAGATTCGCTGGATATCGCCATCTCAGCGAAAACATAAGCTTGACAAGGTGAATTGAGATGCTTTCCGGCAAGCTGTGGCCAGCACACCCGCAGCCGCTGCCGGATGAATTGTTGTCGTCGTGGATTGTGAGGATCGCTGAAGCTAACGGTGTGAAGTTGCAAACCATGACGCATTTGCTGTTCGGCTTGTATAACTTGCCGTGGAATCACGATATTGATCGATTAGCTCCGAAATGGTTTTTGAAGGGGATTTGCGCCCATGCCGGTTCGTCCTATTGGGACGCCTACAGGATGACATTAGCCGGATATCGTACAAGGCTGTACCGGTATCGCAAGGATAGTGGTCAATTACGCTGGATTTTGCCGGTGCGAATAAACAGCACCAAGCGCGACGGATTCGGGATGCAATATTGTCCGGCGTGCCTTGCTATGGATAAAGAACCGTACTTCCGTCGCAAATGGCGCGTTGCGTTCCATGCATTTTGTCCTATGCACAAGATCATGCTGCATGACTGCTGTCCAGCGTGCGGTGCGGCGGTAACGTTTTATCGTCGAGATTTCGGACGTACGATTGATGAAGCGGGAGCAATCTGTCTTTGTTTTCAGTGCCAGTTCGATTTACGACTTGCGCCGCAATTGCCGGTGCCGATTTATGACGATGACGTTTTTCGGCTGTACGTTGAAATGTTACGTGCGCTGGATGGGGCGGCCACCGATGCGGGGCAATTCGACTTGAAATTTCATGCCGTGCTGCACCAGCTTTGTAAGGTGATATTGTCAAATCAGAATCATGATCAGCTGCGGCAGTACGTTGCCAAAATGCTCGGGGTGGCGATAGCGCCAGCAGTGCACGGAAAAATATCGTTGGAACATCGGCGTGTTTTTGACAGGTATCAGACCGTGTGTTTTGCTCTGTGGCTTCTGGCAGCCCCGGAAGAAAGAATCAACGCAGCTTGGCAGGCCAAAGCGGTCAGGTACAATTTTTTACTGAAGGATTTTAGCGATGCGCCGAAGTGGTTTGTCGATTTGGCTGAGCAGTTAAATCGTATGCGGTTTCCTGATCTGTATGTCAAAAAGTTATAATTCACACGCCCTAAAAGTTTTTAGCAGACCTTAAAAATGTAATGACCTGTTCTGCTGATGAAGGTGTGCCATCCCAAAGAGCAAGAGCAGCTTCAGTAATTTCAGTTTGGCATTGAATTTTGACCTTTTCTGATTCAATTTTATGCGCATATTTATCCGAAAGAATGCGTGCTGCTTCTGAGCGAATATTTGCTTTTCCATTTAGAATTCGACTCAGTTGTTCCTGTGTAACACCAATGTTTATGGCGACTTCTTCTTGTCGAATGCCGCTTTCCCTCAATGTTTTTTTGAGAGTCCGTAGTTCAATTTGAGACATAATTGTTGACATATTATGCGCATAATATACAATTAAATCTGTTTCGCCAACTAGGGGTGGGAATGTTTATTCAAGCTAGCGATGTATTTGATGTGTGGATGAAGCTGGCTTGTGTTGGCTGGGTTAATTATGAAATATAAAGAATTTATAACCAAACCCGTTAAGTCAGAAACAACATTCAATTTCGTAAGCTTGTTTTCGGGTGCGGGATTTGCTGATTATGGTTTGACATTGGCTGGCGGGCATTGCCTTGCTGCTTCAGAGATAGATCCCAATAGGGCTGGCGTGCACAAGTCAAATATCAAGTCGCCAGTTTGGGGGAACATCAGAACGGAAAAAGAGGGGCTAATTGATTCGCTCAAGGGTGTCGAGGTTGACCTGCTGATTGCAACGCCACCATGTCAGAGCTTTTCAACTGCAAATGCTAAACGAGGCTTAAGGGAAGATCCTGAGCATGCAGATCGGGATTCTCGGAATCATCTTTTTTTTGAAGCGTTAAGTGTCGCGCGAGCAATCAGACCAAAGATTGTTTTTTTTGAAAATGTGCCTAATTTTCTTGAGCGGAAAATTAAAACCGAGAACGGGAAATTCACTGGTCGAGTTAAGGAATTCATCAGTGCATCACTTAATGAATATGTTGAGTGGTCGGGGACGATTTGTTTTTCGAGCTTGGGTCTTCCGCAACGTCGGAAAAGATCGATAGCTATTTTTATTCGTCGTGATTTTCTGGTTAAGGAACAAAGTGCCTTTCCTGAGGGCATGAATCCCTTGAATTGGCCATTTTTTCCAGCGGAGTTGCCAGGGACAATACTCGATGCACTAGATGATTTACCCCAATTAGATAGCCGGAATCTGGCTAGCGCTGTATGTTCTTCCGACGTATTGCACCAGGTGCCAGTGGTTTCACCTATACATTACACTTGGATATCGAGCATCCCAAGCGGCAGTAATAAAAGTGCTTGGGAAAATAATTGTTTAAACTGCGGTAATAATGCAGAAGCCGATGCGATAACTTGTGGAAAGTGTGGGGCAACTTTTTTTAATCGTCCTCACATAGTTGAAGACGATGGAAAGGTCAGACTGATCAAAGGATTTAAAACAAGCTACAAAAGAATGCCGGCCAATGAGATCGCGCCGACCATTACTACAGCCAGTGGTTCATTTAGTAGTGATTTGAAATTACATCCGACTCAAAACAGGGTTCTTAGCATTAGGGAATGTGCGCGGCTGCAAGCTATACCTGATGACTTTATATGGCCAACGGCTTTTCAGGATAAGAAAGGGCATAACTTTAGGGAAATGATCGGTGAAGCTGTTCCGCCGATCATCACCTATAGGTTAGGCAAAGCTATATCTAAATTTTTGCGGGACTAAGCTTTTCAACCAAAGTTAATAGCTCAGGTGTTGTTTTACTCATTCCCCTCAAAAACTCTTTAACAGGATCGCCACCCAACTCACAAATTTGTTGAACACGAGCATCCATTTGGTTTGCTTCACTGCCAGCAAGCAGTGCTGCCAATAGCTGCATATGGTCACGTCTAGAGCGCAATAGCACATCTTTCCATTTCGTGAAGTCTGTAGTGATGCTTTTTTGCTTCTCTACATTTTCGTCAAAACTCCCAGCAACTAAGATGCCTCTGACTGTGGAGGTGGTGTAACGGGATTGTAAATATCGTTTGTAGGAATCGAGCTGTTCATCTTCTGCCCAGCTGGCAATAGCATTTGGTCCCTTTAACTCAACAATTAATATCTCCCTATCTTCAGTGTCACCTAAAAATACAAAGTCAGGTTTTGTGTTTTCTCCTGCCGTTGTGTGTATGTAGCGAGTTTGATTGAGCTTTTGTGCTTCAGCTTCTTCGCAAATAGTTTTCAAAGAGCGTCGCGGTAGAAATTTCTCATATGCGTTGTCTAGTATCCAAGGGAAGTTTTCAATTAGTTCTTGTAGCTGTGTTTCTTGTCCCAACATGATGTGGCGATCAAGCTGAGTCAGCGCATATACGCGCTGTGAGAAGACAACCGCGAGCGATAAACTCTCAGGAATAAGCTGTTCGGTCAACCGATTCACTAATATCGAAAAGCCACCAGCTTCAAATTGTGATGTTTCTTCCCAAAGCTTTTTAATTAACTTTCTTGCCGGTTCATGTATCCACGCTTTTGCCGCTGCCTCAACAAGTTTTTCTTTGTTTTCTGCATCTTTACCGAGTCGAGGGGTAACTTCGCTTAATAAGTCCACAAGGTGATCGCGCTCAGCAGGGCGAAGCGAAATTGTTGTGTTTTTTTCCAGCACCGCATTTACAGTTATTAAATTTTCTTTTTTTGCATTCTCTTTGCGTAAGTCTTGGTATTGTTTTAGCCATAACTTAATGGCTGTGCCGCCCCATTCTTTCAGCTTCGCAAAGTCTTGATTTTCCCAGTCGATGCTGGTTCTGTCGGTTGAGATAGCATCGTTTTCGAGCTCGTCAATCCAGTCTGCTTCTACAACCGCATAAAGGTAACGGGTAAAAATTTCATTACCCTTATTACCAAAAAAGAAAGGTCTGTCTTGAGCGATTTTACCGTGGGCATATATACCAATGCCGGCTTGTTCACTTGGCCATGATGCCTCTCGAACAAAACCCGCCCAATATTTGATTGTTTTTTTTCCAACTGGAGTTTCTATTTCAACTGATAAGGTACCTGCGGACGGAACTCTTAATTCCCATTCCGGAAAGACATGTTTTTCTTCCACGGCAGTACCATTCACTTGGACAATAAAATCTGGCCTGGCAAGAGTTACGGTGAAACGTCGCCCTAATGACTCAAGCATATCTTTTGGTGCTATTGGTCGACTCAATGTCAGATCGTGCGCCCAAACAATTGTGCCCGCATCCTTTTCGGTGTCTATAATTTTTTGCAGATGTGTACTAACTTCTTTTGGGGTGGCAATATTTTCGATGCAGTCGATAATGCTAACTTCCAATGCAATTAACTTAGGTTCGTATTCATCGAGAAGTAGCCCGTCTGATTCTTTTTTTAGAATTTCAGTGTAGTCAAATTGCAGCCAAGTCACTTTGTTAGCCTGGACAGTTATCAAATCTACAATCCTGGCAACCCCAAATGGCGCTAACTTGCCGATTCCCTTTCTTCCCATAGGTAATCGACCCGCAGGTGATGTTTCAGCGGGTGCATGTTTTGCTCTTTTGGGTTTTCCAACGACAAGATAATTTTTGGTCAGAGTGCTGGTACTCATTCCAAAGCCGTTGTCAGCTACGATGATACTTGCGGGGCCACCTTTTTCGTCGGTATACAGGTGAACCCATACATTCTTTGCGTCTGCATCCCACGAATTAGAAACTAGTTCAGCTATAACATTGGTTGGCTTGTTTTGATAAAGCTTAAGTCCAAGATGCTCAATAATGTTATGAGAAAATTTAAGTACAAACTTAGGGTCTTCCTGATGTTCGGCAGGCTTCGGAAGTTCAGTAGGCATCATATTTCCCTTTGATTATTGCTATAGCTTTTTTCATTTTCATTGCCGTTTATAACACTTCGCGGATTTTTCATTGGAGTATTTTTATTAAAAACTTGCATTCAGTATGATAATCCAAAATGTCATGGATGAAACCTATTAGTTCTGATAGGCGGTTGGCGAAGATTTTTGTGGTACGATTTCTCCAAATAGCAGGCTATCCTTATACGAATGACCTTCACCATTCCTGACTTAACGCCAGATGCGCGTCCGTGGCGCGTTGACTGGTTCGGCGAGGTTGCATACCAGCCAAGCGGTCAGCGCCGCAGCCAGCCTGTGTACAGAGTGCTGATATCGCCGGTTTTAGGCGATCTTTCGGCTCCAAGCATTGTTACCGATGATGCCGATCAGCGCGAAGCATGGCTGTCTATTGGGACGCTTCCAATGGTGGGCATGGGAGATATCTGGCAAGACGGTGAGAGGATAGCTCAGCCTGACTATCAGCAGGAGTCCTTCGGCGTTCATATTGCCAATTCGTGGGCGGACATCATCAAGGCCGGACTGTCGGAGGAAGATAACTTCCTGTTGCCGTTGAGCGAGCATCGCTGGCATCGCGGCGCGACTCAATCTTACTGCGTCTGTATATCCATGAAAGATGGCAAACGCCTGATCGTGCCATGCATGGAACTGATTCGTTTCTACTTCGGCACATCAAGTAACGTGCTGCACAAGCTATTTACCGGCCCGCTACGGGAAGAAATGTTGTGGCATGAAAAATCGTTTGACGCGGTTAACGGACACCTGCACCTCAAGTTGGCTAGCAGAATCTCCGGCGCGTCCGCATCGGATATCGGACGCATCGCCTTAAGCCACGAGGCGTGGCGCTCGGCGGCGGGCATTTATGCTTCTTGCATTGCCGCGACCAGCCAAAAGCGCGCTGCTTATCCCTATACGGGCTTCCCTTTTACGGGGCGCACTACGCTTCAAGTCTGCGGTCGGTGGCTGTCGTTTGCAGGCGTGCCGAATTCAACGTTCGTCGTGTACCGCCTAAATTCCTGTTCGCACCGATTCTCGTTTGAAACCCTGTCGTATGAAACAGATGCCTTCAAAGCGCGGCGCGCGAATGCGAAGGCGGCAGAGGGAGGAGGCGACGGATCTGGGCAGTGGACAAGAAACAGCGATGCCGGTAAACCGACAATCTCAAATCATGATCCGGATGCGAAGAAAAGCAGTGCCACGCGCAAAATTTTTGGCGCAGCTAAATTTCCCGACTTGAAGCACAAATCAATTTGGCTTGAAAAAATCGACACAACAGGCATGTCAGGCGTGTTTATGAAACATGCTGATGGTTCAGTTGAACAGGTCGCATTCGGTGAGGGATGGGGCGGTGGGCAAGGGCGCGAAACGGATATCGTTCATTCCGGCGCAGAACGCGGGTATGAACCAGGAAAACTTGAACTGCCAGGCTTCGTTACTCTCGGTATCACGATAGCGACTGCCGAAATCACAACATCGGGCAATGAAACCTTTGCAAAAGTGCTGGTTGTATCTGGTTGTTCAGAGCCCGTGTTTCCACTGCCTCGCTTGATCGACGAGGATGGTGTAGTGGATACTGTAACGGATTTCAGCAACGCGGATAAAACGATCCGCCAACGGCGCGCATGCTTCCTGCGCATCGAGGATATGGCGGGCGAGCTTATTCGGTTGGTCGTTGTGATCGAGGCGCAGAAGCTGGCGATGCCGCCGGTGGTTAAGGTTGTGCGGAAGGTGGAGCTGGCGGAGGTGATTTGGGTGCTGGCTGTTTGAGTAGTGATTATTACGTGGCTCTGATCAGATGGCGATGTGATTTACACCGCCATCTGATCCTGCTAGAGATGTTCAGTTGTAATTAGCGATGTGCAGTTGATTTTATCGATGTTCAGTTGCGTTTATCGATGGAATTAACAACATGAACACCAGCCAGATGTGCCTGCTCGTCTGCATAATAACTGCTGCGGACCATAGGGCCGCAGGCGGCGTGATCGAATCCCATCGCTTTGGCTTCGCGCTCGAACATGGCGAAGGTTTCCAGCGGCACATAGCGCAACACCGGCAGATGGCCATCCGAGGGCTGAAGATACTGGCCTATGGTCAGCATGTTGACGCCGTGGGCGCGCAGATCGCGCATCACTTGCAACACCTCTTCGTCGGTTTCCCCCAGACCCAGCATCACTCCGGACTTGGTCGGGATGTCCGGGAAACGGATCTTGAAGTCCTGCAGCAGTTTCAACGAATGCGCATAATCCGCACCGGGCCGTGCCAGCTTATACAGGCGCGGCACGGTTTCCAGATTGTGGTTCAAGACATCGGGCAGGCTGACGGACAGCGCATCGAGCGCCTCGTCCAGACGCCCTCTGAAATCGGGGATCAGTATCTCCAGCCGGGTATCGGGTGAGCTGATGCGGATTGCGGAAAGACAATCGGCGAAGTGTTGCGCGCCGCCGTCTCTTAAGTCATCCCGGTCTACGCTGGTGATGACCACGTATTTGAGTTTCAACAATCCGATCGAGCGCGCCAGATTGGCGGGTTCCTCCGCATCCGGCGGCAGCGGCTTGCCGTGTGCGACATCGCAAAACGGGCAGCGGCGCGTACACACATCGCCCAGTATCATGAAGGTGGCGGTTCCCTTGCTGAAGCACTCGCCGATGTTGGGGCAGGAAGCCTCTTCGCATACGGTCACCAGACTGTGCTCTCTGAGCAGTTTTTTGACATCGTTGTAGCCTGTGCCGGAACCGGTCTTGACGCGTATCCATTCGGGTTTGCGCAGGCGTTGTTGCAGCGGCACGATCTTGATCGGATTGCGCGCCGTCTTGGCCGCACCGGTTTGTTTGTTTTCACTCATGAATCTGCTTTCTTTAGATAGTGCCGCTGCAAGCCGTGCACCAGGTTTTGCGTGAGTTCCGCCTGCAACTCGTTCAGATTGGCCGTGATGCCTAGTTCGGTGCATTGCGTCACGCGCAGGCCGGAGTAGCCGCAAGGGTTGATCAGATTGTAAGGATCGAGGTTCATGTCCACATTGAGCGACAGGCCGTGGTAGCAGCAGCCGCGCTTGATCTTCAGTCCCAGCGAGGCGATTTTGGCATTGTTGACATAGACTCCCGGGGCGTCGATGCGGTTTTTGGCCGCTACCCCGTATTCGGCCAAAAGATCGATGACCGCTTGTTCCATCACGCTGACCAGTTCGCGCACATTGAGACGCCAGCGGCGCAAATCGAGCAGCAGATAGGCGACGATCTGCCCCGGGCCGTGATAGGTGATCTGTCCGCCACGGTCTATCTTTACTACCGGTATCTCGGTGGAAAACAGCAGGTGTTCGGGCAGACCCGCCAGCCCCTGCGTGAAGGTGGGCGGGTGCTGCACCAGCCAGATTTCATCTCGCGTTTGATCGGTGCGTTCGCTGGTGAACCGCTTCATCGCCTCCCAGGTCGGCTGATATTCGACCAGGCCCAGTGTGTGTATGACGGGATGCAGGATGCAGGATGCAGGATGCAGCTCACTCCCTGAATCCTGTTTTTTGGTTTTTGTATCCTGAATCCTGAGCGTAGCGGTCGTAGCTTGAGCTACGGGAACCGCACGGCCTACTCCTTGCGGGTGGAATTCTGAATCCTGCTTCATAGCACCATCTTGACCAGCGGATGGTCGCACAGTTCCTGGTAGAGCGCATCGAGCTGGCGGCGCGAGGTGGCGCGTATGGTGCAGGTCAGGCTGATGTATTTGGCGGTTTTGCTGGCGCGCATCTCCATGCTGGCCGGAACAAAATCCGGCGCGTGGCGTGTGACGACCTCCAGCACGGATTGAGCCAGATCCGGATGTTGCAGACCGAAGATCTTGAGCGGAAAGTCCGACGGGTATTGAACCAGGCTCTCGGATTCGGGGATGACAGGCATTTCGGGTGGTTTGGTCATGGTGCGCGCATCACTTCACGTTTAAATTCCTGATATAACTGGTAAATTTTATGGAACACAGGTCCGGGTTTGCCAGCCCCTACCGGACTGCCATCCAGATGGGTGATCGCCATTACCTCGCGGGTGCTGGAAGTGAGCAGTAGCTCGTCGGCATCGAACAGTTCCGTCTTGAAAACTTTGCGTACCTGACAGGGGATGTCGTTTGCCGCGGCAATTTCCAGTATCACATCGTAGGTGATGCCGGGCAGCATCAGATGATTTTTGGGCGGCGCCAGCAGCACGCCGTTTTTGACTGCAAAGATATTGCTCGCAGCGCCTTCGGTCAGAAACGCAGGTTCCTCTGAGGTTGCCGGTCGGATCAGCACGGCCTCGGCACAGCCGGCATCCACCGCTATCTGGCGCAGCAGCACGTTAGGCAACAGCGAGATGGCCTTGAGATCGCAGCGCATCCAGCGGTTGTCCTCGGCCGTGACAGCATTGACACCGGTGCACAGCAGTTCGGCGGCGGGGTGGAGCAGAGGATTGCTCATGGCAAACACGGTGGGCGCAACCGCAGGGCAGGGAAAAGCGTGATCGCGTTTTGCCGCGCCGCGCGTGACATGCAGATAGAGGTACTGATCTTCAGGCTCGTTGCGTGCGATCAGTTCGCCGACGATAACGCTCCATTCCTCAACGCTGTGCGGATTGGCAAGACGGATGCCGTCCAGACTGTGCTGCAGCCGCTGCAAGTGGTCCGCCAGTCTGAATGGACGGCGCGAATAAACCGGAATGACTTCATAGACGCCGTCGCCGAAGATGAATCCCCGGTCCAGCACGGAGACCTTGGCCTCGGCGATCGGCAGATACTGGCCGTTCAAGTAGATCGTCATGATTCGATTCCCTATATCGGGCTGTATTTCTGCACTAGCAGTCTGATGCTGTCCCAGCCGCGCGAAAACACGTTGGCCAGCGTGAGGCCGTCGAGTGCGATCAGCGGAAATTCTGCATAAGGTTTGCCGCCCAGCGTGAGTTTGAGGGTGCCCAACTGCTGGCCGGATGTGACCGGTGCCAAAATAGGTTGATGCGTTTCTATGGTGGCCTTGAGCTGGTTAAACTGGCCCTTGGGGATGGTTAGATACAAGTCGTGTCTGAAGCCCAGATTCAGGTGGCTTTCGGTGCCTTTCCATACGCGCGCGCGGGTGACAGTCTGGCTGTTCTGATACAGGCGGATGGTGTCGAACGACTGAAATCCGTAGTTGAGCAGCTGCTGGCTTTCCGATGCGCGCAGGCTGTCGGAATCGGCCCCCAGCACCACCGAGATCAGGCGGCGCTTGTCGCGCTTTGCGGAACCCACCAGGCAGTATCCGGCCGCTTCGGTGTGCCCGGTTTTCAGGCCGTCTGCATAAGGGTCCAGCCAGAGCAGCCGGTTGCGGTTGGCCTGAGTGACGTTGTTGAAGGTGTATTCGCGCAGGCTGAACAGCGGATAGTGTTCGGGAAAATCGCGCACCAGCGCGGACGCCAGTATCGCCATGTCCAGCGCACTGCTGTAGTGTTGCGCATCGGGCATACCGACCGGATTGACGAAGTGGGTGTTGTTCATTCCCAGACGCTGGGCTTCCTTGTTCATCAATGCGGCAAAAGCGTTTTCGGAACCTGCGATGTGGGTGGCCAGCGTGTTCGCTGCATCGTTTCCCGACTGTACGATCAGCCCGTGCAGCAACTCGTCTATCGTCACGGACTGTCCGGGCTTGAGCAGCATGCGCGACTCGCCGCTGGTATTGCGTGGCGCATCGGCGGGCACGGTAATGCTCTGATCCAGTTTGAACTTTTCCTGCTTTAAGGCGGCAAAGGTGAGGTAGGCCGTCATCAGCTTGGTGAGCGAAGCAGGTTCCATGCGGGCATTGCCGTTCTGGTTGAGCAGTACCTGATTGCTCGAATAATCAAACAAAACATAGGATTTTGAGCTCAAGACCGGCGGCTCGGGAAGTTGCACCGGCAAGGCAAGACTCGCGGTGGACAGCAATAAGGTGAGGCAGAAAAAAATGGCTTTCATGATGAGATGCTTTGTAACGATGACGGATTATAGTCTTTGCATGCCCTTCGGTGATAGTCGTTGCGTACCAGGCGCGTGCGGTTTTTCGGGAAACTGCACCATATGTCTATATATTCCGGTCTATTGTCCTTTGTCGCACGGCTGGTATAAAGGCCGGACGAATAATTTCAGGGGAAGAGCGGCAATGCAAGTTCCGGTATGCGGATTTACGGACAGGTCGAACATCGTCGCGGCAGCGCAGGCACATGTGGTGTGGAAAAATCGTCTGGGCAGACTGGTGCGGGCAGATGTTTATCCTGCCGATGCCGCGCTGCTGGGGCAGGGTTGTCAGCTGGACAATCTGATCAACGGTGCGCCTTTTTCCGCCTTTCGCGAAATGGACGCGTTCTGGCGATTGAAAGAGGCGCACGAGAAATTTCACCTGCTGTCTTTACAGGTCATTGAAAAACTCAACGACGGCGATCGGGAGGGCGCGAAGACGTTGTTTGAAGACGAATACAGCCGTTCGTTTCAGGACATCATGGCGTCTCTTTGTGCCCTTAGCCGGGGCTAGTGCAACGCTGCGGCTTTTTATCCGCCAGGTTACACCGCGCCTGCCATTTGCTGTGCCTGTTCTGCGATGGTAGCAACCTGCTCGATGATGCCTTCCGCTTTTTCCTCAGAGATGCCCAGCGCTTCCCATTCTTCGGCGCTGATCTCGGTGCCGGTGTGTTCGGCAAGGCCGAAATCGGGCAGCAGTTTTTCCGCTAGGTTAACCAGGCTGACCAGAGGCTGACCCGATGCGGCCTCCTCGTCGTCTGGCGAGTGGTGATAACGCATCACGGCGATGATTTCTTCTGGCAGATCCCAGTGCAGCCCCAGTCTTGCGCCGATTTCGGCATGGGTCATGCCTACCACTTCCATTTCGATTTCGGCAACCGGGCGATCGGGGTTGGCTGCGAGCTGGCTGTGCAGCGCGTCGCTGGCCGGGGTGTCCAGAAAACTCAGCGCCATGAAGCCGATGTCGTGCAGCAGGCCGGACAGGAAGATCTGGTCGTCGAGCGGCCGGGTGCGCGCAGGCATCGCCTTGGCGATGGTGCGCATGACCAGCGCAACCGACATGCTGTGCATCCACAAGTCGTTGGCCTTGAGCAATCCGCCGGGGAACTTGGTGACAGCGGACAGGGTGGCGATACCGATTGCGACCGATTTGACCCGGGTCAGACCCAGCAGCATGGAGGCATCGCCCACGGAATTGACTTTACGCGATGAGCCGAACATGGGCGAGTTGGCAAGACCGATGATCTTTGCCGAGATCAGCGGATCCTGTTCAATCAGTTTGAGCAGTTTCGTCTCGCCTTCATCGGTGTCCAGCGCCAGCGCCAGCAGCTTTTGCGCGATGACCGGCATGCCCGGCAGCGCATTGAGTTTGGAAATATTGATCTTTAAATCGACTGCATTGCCCATGTGATTGCTCCCCCTGATTTAGCGCTATTTATCTTTGTTCTGGCCAAGTGTGCATTCTAACCAAAGTATGACCCAAGGTGCATATTTTCAGAGGATTTAAAAATTATCGGCTATTTGCGCAGCCTGTATGGCCAGTTCATTCACGGTGTCGCGCAATTCGCTTTCCCTGTCCGGATCAATCCCCAGCGCTTCCCACTCTTCGACGAGAATTTCCGTACCGCAGTATTCGGTGATGCCGAAATTGGGCAGCAGTTTCTCGGCCAGATTGAGCAGGCAAACCAGCGGATTGTCCGAGCAGGCTCCTGCCGCATGGTGGTGATGGCCCAGTACGTGAGTGATTTCCTCAGGCAGATTCCATTTTTGCGCCAGTTGCGCGCCGATATAGCAGTGCGAGGTGCCCAGAACCTGAAGCTCAATTTCCATCACCGCTCGCTTAGGTTGCAGGCGCAACTGATGATGCAGCTCGTTGCTGGCCTCGCTGTCCAGATAGTGTATGGCCATGTAGCCCATGTCGTGCAGCAATCCGGCCAGGTAGAGCTGATCCTGCTTCGGGCGTATTTGTCTGGGCATGGTCAGCGAGATGGCATGCATGGCAACGGCGATGGTCAGGCTGTGCAGCCACAACTCCTGAGGGGAAAAAAATACCGATCCGCCAAGCTGCGGGAAATTTGAAATCACCGCGATTCCCATGGAGACCGATTTGACCCGGTCCAGTCCCAGCAGCAATGCGGCGTCGGAGACGCTGCACACTTTGCGGGTCACGCCCATCGCCGATGAATTGGCCAGGCTGATCAGCTTGGCCGAGATCTGCGGGTCCTGTTCTATCAGTTTCAATAGTTGCGCTTCCCCCTCGTCGGTGTCGAGTTCCAGGCTCATCAGCTTTTGTGCGATGGCCGGCATCGCCGGCAGTGTGTCGAGTTTGGACATGGCCTGTGACAGCTTGTGGCGGGCGTGTTCTGTAATCATCGTTTTGTTTCTTGAGTGCGCGTTGGCGGCAATATACGAGAAATTCGATTATTGCGCGAGCAGATTGTCCGCTGACGACAGTCAGGATAAGTTGTGATGAAGTGCATTGCCCTGTTGCGTTATACTGAGAAGACGTAGCATGTCTGCCGCAGATTTTATACTGACCGAGAGCTTGGTCGATGTGATGTTATGTATTTTTTCAGTGACAGAACCTGATGCCCCTTGATTTTTTCACTCTCGATATTCTGCGCACCCACCACCCCGCGTGGCGGCTGTTGCGCTCGGATCACGCACCGCTGGTGGCGAGCTTTCTGCATCGCGTGTTCGTGACTCCCAATGTGCGGGTAATGGCGGCGGCTGACCTGGCCGAGGCGCTGGAGGATGAGTTGTATGCCCTGCGTCAGCAGCAGGACAATGACTTCCCAAAGTCCGGGATTGAATACCTGAACGATTGGGCCGCACCCGACAAGGGGTGGCTGCGCAAATTCTACAGGCCGGGTACGGACGAGGCACAGTTTGACCTGACTCCCGCCACCGAAAAAGCCATAGCCTGGCTGGCACAACTGGGCGAGAGGCAGTTTGTCGGCACCGAGTCGCGACTGCTCACCTTGTTTGACCTGCTCAAACAGATGAGCGAGGGGAGTGAGGCCGATCCTGCCAAACGCATCGCAGAACTGCACAAAAAACGCGATGAGATTGATGCCGAGATTGCACGTGTATTGTCGGGCGATGTGCCGCTGCTCGACGATACGGCTTTAAAAGACCGTTTTCAGCAATTCACGCAAGGTGCGCGCGAGTTGCTGACCGACTTTCGTGAAGTGGAGCACAACTTTCGTCAGCTGGATAGGCGTGTGCGCGAGCGCATAGCCTTGTGGGAGGGCAGCAAGGGAGACTTGCTGGAAGACATCATGGGCGAGCGCGATGCGATTGCCGATTCCGACCAGGGCAAGAGCTTCCGCGCGTTCTGGGACTTTCTGCTCTCCAGTCGTCGGCAGGATGAATTAACGGAACTACTAGATCGGGTGCTCCAGCTCCCGGCGGTGGCCGGCCTGAATCCAGATGCACGTACACGCCGTGTGCACTACGACTGGATGGAGGCGGGTGAACATACTCAGCGTACCGTGGCACAACTGTCGCAGCAGATGCGCAGATTTCTCGACGATCAGGCCTGGCTGGAAAACCGCCGCATCATGGACATCCTGCATGGCATCGAGAGTCGTGCATTGGCTCTGCGCGATGCGCCACCGGCCGGGAGTGTGATGGAAATGCCCGAGTCCAACGCCGATATTGAACTGGCGATGGAGCGCCCGATGTTCTCGCCAGCCGTGAAACCGGTCATAGCCAGTCTGTCCCTGCAGGCGGGGGATCAGGACATCGATCCTTCTGCCTTGTTCGAACAGGTCGTGCTGGATAAGGCGAGGCTTACCCGTCATATCCGCCATGCCTTGCAGGACAAGGCGCAAATCACCTTGGGTGAACTGGTATCCACCCAGCCGCTGCAACAGGGATTGGCTGAGTTGATCGCCTATTTGCAGTTGGGCAGCGAAACTTTCACCACGGTGGTAAGTGAGGAAACAACGGAGCTCATTTGCTGGCAAGCCCCCGAGGGGGATGATCTGATCCGGAGTGCGCGACTGCCCCGGGTAATTTTTATGCGCTGAACAAGAGGCGAGTGATGGAAGAAGAATTGGCTGATGTGCAGATGACCCCCGAGGCTGATTTATCGGTGCTGCTGATCCACTTGCTCAAGAGCGTGCTCTACCGGGAGGGGGATGAGCGTCTGTGGGCGGCTTTGCTGAATCTGCAGGCGCGGGTGCGCGATTATGTGGCTGTGCTCAACCTCGATCTGGTGCTGGATGAGGCGGAAGGTTATGCCTTTCTGAAGAGTCGCGCCGAACCGGAGGATGATGCACCGCGCCTGCCAAGACTGGTGGCGCGCCGTCCCCTGTCTTTTTCGGTCAGTCTGCTGCTTGCGCTGTTGCGCAGAAAACTGGCCGAATTTGACGCCAGCGGCGGTGATACGCGGCTGGTGTTAAGTCGTGATGACATCGTGGAACTGGTGCGGCTCTTTCTGCCCGATGGCCCCAACGAGGCCAAACTGATAGATCAGATCGAGACCACCATCAACAAGGTGGTTGAATTGGGATTTTTGCACAAACTTAAATCCGCCTCAGGTCCCGGCAGTTACGAAGTGCGGCGCATCCTGAAAGCCTTTGTGGATGCGCAATGGCTGTCAGAATTCGATGCAAGGCTTGCGATCTATCAGTCGCAATTGTCAGGTGCAAAATCGCTCAAGGAGAATCAGTCAGATGAATGATCCGCAATCCCTTGGCCTGGATTTTGCAGCTGACGATGCGCTGTCGGGCTTTCGCCTGCAGCGATTGGAAGTGTTCAACTGGGGCACTTTTGACAAACGGGTGTGGACACTGCAACTCGACGGACTGAATGGTCTTTTGACGGGCGACATCGGCTCAGGTAAATCCACCCTGGTGGATGCCATCACCACCTTGCTGGTACCGGCTCACCGCATCGCTTACAACAAGGCCGCCGGTGCTGACAGTAAAGAGCGGACATTGCGTTCCTATGTGCTGGGTAATTACAAGTCCGAGCGCAACGAGGTGACGGGTGCTTCCAAACCTGTGTCCTTGCGCGATCACAACAGCTATTCAGTCATCCTGGGGGTGTTTCATAACGCGGGTTACGACCAGACGGTGAGTCTGGCGCAGGTGTTCTCGATGAAGGATGTTCAAGGGCAACCGGCGCGTTTCTTTCTGGGCGCGGAACGTGCGCTGTCGATTGCATCCGATTTTTCCAACTTCGGCCCGGACATAGCCCAACTGCGCAAGAAACTGCGGGCGTTGGGTGCTGAACTGTTTGAAAGTTTTCCGCCTTATGGTGCATGGTTCAGGCGCCGTTTCGGCATTGAGAACGATCAGGCGCTGGAGTTGTTCCATCAAACCGTTTCGATGAAGTCGGTGGGCAATCTCACCGATTTTGTGCGCAGCCATATGCTGGAACCCTTTGAAGTGGCTACGCGCATCCAGGCACTGATAAGTCACTTCGACGATCTTAGTCGTGCGCATCAGGCGGTGCTCAAGGCGCAGCAGCAAGTCGGCTTGCTCACGCCGCTGGTCGCCGATTGCAGGCGGTCCGGTGTTCTTGCCGCGGAGGTCGATGGATTGCGACACTGCCGTGATAGCCTGCGATCCTATTTTGCCGACTTAAAGCTTTGTTTGCTGGATAAACGGCTGGGTTTGTTGCTCGAAGAGTTGAATCGCGTGGACGGACAGGTTTTACGGCTCGATGGTGTTCGCGAGGAGCAGGGCCGCCAGGTCGATGAGCTCAAGCAGGCCATCAGCGATAACGGTGGGGATCGCCTGGAAAGACTGGCCGCCGAAATTCGCAAGAAGGAGCTGTTGCGTGACGCTCGCAAGAGCAAAGCTGGGCGCTATGGTGAACTGGCCGCCGTGCTGGGTGAGCCTGTAGCGATGGATATTTCGATGTTCACCGCCCAGCGCGGACAGTTTAAAACCTGGCGTGAGGATGTGCGCAGCCTTGATGCGGAGCTGGAGAACAAAAAGTCCGAACACGAGTTCAATTTTCGGCAAAGCAAGCAGGAGCATGATCTACTTAGCACCGAAATCGACAGTCTCAAGCGTCGTCGCAGCAATATCGACGATCAGCAGATACAGATCCGCACCTCGATGTGCACGGCCCTGGGCCTGAATGCAGAAGAGCTGCCTTTCGCGGGTGAGCTGATTCAGGTCAGAGATGACGAGCGCGACTGGGAAGGCGCCGCCGAACGATTGCTGCGGGGTTTTGGTCTGGCGTTGCTGGTGCCCGATGCGCATTACAAGGCTGTCGCAGAATGGGTGGACAGCCGCCGCCTCAGTGGTCGTCTGGTGTATTTTCATGTGCGTCCGCGCAAGGCGGGTGAACTGCCCGACCTGCACCGAGATTCGCTGGTGCGCAAGCTGTCTATCAAGCCTGATTCTTGCTACTACGACTGGCTGGAGCGCGAGCTGGCTCACCGTTTCGATGTCGCTTGCTGTGCCACGCAGGAGCAGTTCCGCCGCGAGACGCGCGCTGTTACGCGCGCCGGCCAGGTCAAGGATCCAGGCGGGCGTCACGAGAAGGACGACCGGCACCGCATCGACGATCGAAGCCGTTATGTGCTGGGCTGGAGCAATAACGCCAAAATTTCCGCGCTGGAGGCTAAGCTCCTCCAGTTTGAAATCCGTCTGGGCGATGTTGGCAGCCAGATCGGAGCGATTGATGCGGAGCGTAAGGGCTTGTCCCGTCGACTTGATGCGCTGACCCGTCTGGAGGAATTCGGCGTATTTGACGAGCTGGATTGGGCAACGGTTGCCACAGAGATTGCTGCGCTGGTGGATGAGCGAACCCGGCTCGAATCGGCCTCCGATGTGCTCAAGCAATTGAACGAGCGCTTGTGTGAGTTACAAAGAGAGCTTAAAGCCACGGAAAGCGATTTGTACGGCGCGCGCGACAAGCGGGCTAAGCTAGAACAGCGCAGATCGGATGCACAAGAGCTGCGTCAGCAAACCGCATTGTTGACGGTTGTTGTGGATGAGGCGCTGTTATTTAAGTTGGAAGCGATGCGCGCCGAAGCCTTGGGCGAGCATCAACTCACCGTCGAATCCTGCGACAACCGCGAACAGGACGTTCGCAAGTGGCTGCAGGACAAGATAGATGCAGAACAAAAGCGACTGGAACGCCTTGCTGAGAAAATCATCAAGGCGATGGCTTCCTTCAAGGAATCGTTCAAGCTCGAAACGGCCGAAATCGATGCCAGTCTCGAAGCCGCTTTCGAATACGAAAAATTGCTGACGCAACTGAATCGGGATGATTTGCCGCGCTTTGTCAGCCGGTTCAAGGATCTGCTCAATGTCAACACCATCAACGAGATCGCCAACTTCAACGCACAGTTGAATCGCGAGCGCGAAACCATCAAGGAGCGCATCAATCATATCAACAAGTCGCTGGGCGAAATCGACTACAACCCAGGGCGCTATATCGTGCTGGAGTCGCAGGCCAGCCCCGATGCCGAGATCCGCGATTTTCAGCAGGAGTTGCGTGCCTGCACCGAGGGCGCAGTCACAGGGTCGGATGACGCGCAGTATTCCGAAGCGAAATTCTTGCAGGTCAAGAATATCATCGACCGTTTCCGGGGGCGCGAAGGGTTGTCCGATCAGGATCGCCGCTGGACGGGGAAAGTGACCGATGTGCGCAACTGGTTCCTGTTCGCCGCCAGCGAGCGCTGGCGCGAGGGCAACGGCGAGCACGAGCATTACTCGGATTCGGGCGGGAAATCCGGCGGGCAGAAGGAGAAGCTGGCCTACACCATACTGGCGGCCAGTCTTGCCTATCAGTTCGGTTTGGAGTGGGGCGCAGTGCGCTCTCGCTCGTTCCGCTTCGTGGTGATAGACGAGGCTTTTGGCCGAGGCTCGGATGAGTCTGCGCAGTACGGGCTTAAGCTGTTCCGGCAGCTTAATCTGCAACTGCTGATCGTGACGCCGCTGCAGAAGATCCACATCATTGAGCCTTTTGTATCCAGCGTGGGCTTTGTGCACAACGAGGGCGGACGGGAATCCAGGTTGCGTAATTTGTCCATCGAGGAATACCGGGCGCAAAAGGCATCCATAGCACCACAGGTGGTGCAGGGGATGGTCCAGTGACGTGGACCACAGCGAAGGACTTGAAGGCACAGCTGGCAAGGCTGTGGGAGCGGGGCGAGTTGCTCAAAGATGCAGTGACGGGCAATGTTCGTTTTCCCTTGCGCCTGTCCCTCAAGGCACCCGCTTCGTCCGATATCACGGATCGTTTCAATGAGGTGCGCACCTGGGCTGCTGAGCTAGCCGCTGACAGCCATTTTCGCCTGGAGTATCAGGAGGTTCGTCACCGCGTTCAGGGCGTGCAACGACTGCCGTGCTGTGTCTGGGTGGATTCCATCGAGGAGGCCTTGAGCTGGCTTGGCAAGCGGCGAGAGCAAGAGCGTTTTACAAAGCTGATTTCCGAGACGCGGCAGTCCAACCCGGCTTTACTGCCTTGGCTGGAAAAGCGCCCCTTGCAAGCCCTGGAGCTGGCGCAAGAGTGGAGTGGCCTGCTGGCTGTGGTGGCATGGCTTTTGAAACATCCTCGTCCAGCTATCTATCTGCGTCAGGTGGACTTGCCCGGTGTGCATACCAAGTTTATCGAATCTCATCGTGGCGTGTTAACGGAGTTGTTCGACCTTGCCTTGCCCGATGATTTTATCGATGGTACGAAAACAGGAGTCAGTCAGTTTGCAGCCCGTTATGGCTTTATGGATAAGCCGACACACATACGATTTCGCGCGCTTGACCAAGGGATTCAGCTGATAGATGGTTTGCCTTATTCGGACATCTCGCTCGATGCCGATAGTTTCAGCCGTTTGAATCTGCCTGTGCGGCGCGTGTTCATCACCGAAAATGAGATCAACTTTCTGATCTTTCCTCATGTAGAGGATGCCATAGTGATTTTTGGCAAGGGTTTTGGCTGGGATGCATTGGCAAGAAGCTGCTGGCTGAACGATTGCGTCATTTACTATTGGGGAGATATCGATACCCACGGGTTTGCCATTCTGGATCAGCTGCGCAGTCATTTCCCTCACGTCGAATCAATACTGATGGATCGCGACACGCTAGATGCGCATGCGGCATCCTGGGGGGTAGAACTCAAGCCTGCAGTTGCGCAGCTTAGCAGGCTGACCGTCGCCGAGCAGGCTTTGTATGAAGATCTGCGCGACAACCTCATCCGGGACGGTTTGCGCCTGGAGCAGGAATACATCGGATACAGCTGGCTGAGCCAGCGCCTTCAACGTCTTTTCGACAAGAACGGCAACCGCTAGTTTTTCCGATCATGGTTCGACGGGCTCGCCATGAACGGAATTAACCAGCAATTCGTTAGAATAAAGCCAAAATTAACCAAAAAGTTGCGTGGAGAGTTTTGTTGAGCCGTGTTCAGCATTTTTCCAGGAATAACAGCCTTTGCTAATATTCTGTATTTGTGAGGTTTATAATGAAAACCGCCGCCTAAAGGAGTAGCATGGCGTTGCAGGATTTGTGTGTTTCAACGTTTACGATGTTGTTTGATAATGATCGTGTGGTCGGTTGTTTACGGACCCAGGAAAGGTCGGCCCTGCAGGCTGGAAATTTGATATGAAAAAAATAATTCTCGGTGTCGGCGCAATTTTTACTGTCCTTTTGATGGCATTTGCGCTCTTTCAACACCAAAAAATGGCGGCTGATCCGCACTTTATTACCTCTGAACAATGCGCGAACTGCCATCGGCTGCAGCACGCTTCTTGGCAACAAACCCTGCACCCAAAAATATTCCGTCCGATCAAACAGGAAAGCGATATTCTGGGCGACTTTTCCAAGCCCGATCCCATCGTGACGTTCAAGAAAGAAGACATAAAATTCGTTGTCGGCAGCAAATGGGAGCAGGTATATGTGCACATGGTGGACGGTGAATATTATCCGCTGACGGCCAAATGGATGGTGATGCAGAAGAAATGGGTGCCTTACAAGGTTAAGGATTGGAAAGAAACCCCGATGACCAAAAAATGCAACGGCTGTCACACCACCGGGTTCGACACGGCAAGCGGTAAGTTTTCCGAATTCGGCGTCGGTTGTGAGTCCTGCCATGGACCCGGCAGCCGACATGCAGCCCACCGGCAGCAAAAACAATGGATAGGCTGTTCGCTGTGCCACGATCATATTGAGCCTACCGCTAATGCAGCGGCAAAGGATATCGTGCGTACGGTTGCGCCTACGGTGTGTGGTCAATGCCATACGCGCGGAAAAAATGGCGAGTCCGGCGAAATTCCCGCCGGCACGTTCGATTTTCCCGTACACAACACGCCGGGGGACGATTTCACCAAAAGCTACAAGCAAAATACTCCCAAGAATGATACCGAGAAGACTTACTGGTGGGGTTACGGTATTTCAAAGGATCGCCATCAGGAGTATGCCGACTGGAACAATTCCAAGCACGCCAAGGCACTTAGCAACCTTCAGGAAAATAGTTCGAAACGGGGCAGCAGTTGCAGCAAAGGCAAGTTCGGAGATGCGTGCATGGAGTGTCATTCATCGGATTTTCATCTGGCGAAAACGGGCAGCAAACCCACGCTGGACACCGCCCGCTATGGCGTAACCTGTATTTCCTGCCACGAACCGCACGGTCTGGATAGTCAGGCGCATGATGAAGCAAGCAACAAATGCGGCAACTGCCATCTGGCTAATTTTTCCAGCCGTGCCGGGCTGTCTGCGCAAAAGCCGCATTCACCCTGCCCATCGGGCAATGTCAGCTGCGCGGATTGCCATATGCCTCGTACCGTCAAGACTGGGGGCTTCTACAGTCTGCGCAACCATGCTTTCCGTATCGTCCCGCCGCAAGCTGGCCAGCAGGAAGAAATCCCGAACTCCTGCCAGAACAGCGGCTGTCATAAGGATAAACCGCTGAGCTGGGCGATCAGTGAATTCGACAAGCACTATCCGGGGGCTGCCGAAAGACTGCTCAAGGCTGTCAAAAATTGACCGGAAAGCTGCCCTTCTATCGACGCATCACAGTTCGCCTGATCGCGCTATTCGGTGTGCTGGCCCTGATCGGCTCACTGTTGAGTGGTTATGTATCCATACATCTGGCCAAGCGTGAGTTCTTTCACGTCATGGAGCGGCAATTCAATTCCACCGCCAAGCTTGCCGAAAATTCGCTCGATATCATCGGACAAATGGCCCGGGCCTGGGCGTTTCACTTCGCTTCCAATAGCAATCTGGACGGTGATGGGAAAGCATTGATATCGCAAGTGGTCGAGCACATGCGCGAAAGCGCACATTGTGACACGGTCATAGTGCTTGACCATAGCGGAAGAATTATTCATCACAGCGCCTTTGATGAAAAATATGGAGAATCGCTGATGGGCTGGCAGATCGTCCGTCAGGCCGTCAACGAAAAGAAATCTTCTTACGCCATCATCGAAGAATCAGGGAACTTTATCATCTACGGCAGCGGGATAACACCGGTGGTCAAGGGCCATTCCCATATCGTGCTAACCGGATTCAGGATATCCGGTGAACTGGTCGCAAGGCTTAGTCAGGATACCTCTATCGGTCTGACGTTTGTCAGGCGCACCTCTGTGATGACCTCAAGTTTCGATACCAAGCAAAGGAAACTGATCGAGAACCCTGTGCCCTATCTGGATTACCAGACCTTGTATAACGATCAGCGCCTGACCAAAGAGGTGAAAATCGACGACCAAATTTATTACGCATCGGTACGCCATCTTCACCTTCTGGATCCCGCCATGGATGGCTCGCTGCTGTTGACCTACCCGCGCAATGAGTTGTACGCCATCATCGAGCACCTGCAAATGGAATATCTCAGGTTATACACGGTGGGGATGCTGTTGTTCGCGCTGTTCATCTGGCGCATTTCATTTTTGACCATGAAGCCTTTGCGCAAACTTGCAGAGCGGGTCGCGAAAATCGCCAAAGGAGACTTGACTCCGACGGTTATAGATCAGCGCGACGAGATCGGCAGTATCGCCTCCTCGTTCAACGAACTGTTAAATGAATTGACCCTCAGCAGGCAAAAAATTGAACTTCATGCAGAGAATCTGGAACAGATCATCCTGCAGCGCACGCAGGAATTGCGCAGGGTCAACGATGAGCTGACCCAGCAGGCCACGCATGACACTTTGACCGGGTTGCCGAACCGGAAACTGTTCAACGACCGCTTGCATCAGGCGGTCTCCCTGGCTTGTCGCGCCCACTCAAACATGGCCTTGATGTTTGTCGATCTGGATCGCTTCAAATGGGTAAACGACACCTTCGGCCACGCCGCAGGTGACGAATTGCTCAAAGAAGCTGCCAGACGCATACAGTCTTGCATGCGTGAGGGCGATACCGTTGCGCGGCTGGGGGGGGATGAGTTTACCGTCATTCTTGCGCAAACTGGCACTCTGTCCAATATTGAAGAAGTCGCTGCCCGAATCCTGAAAGAGTTAACCACCCCCTTCGATTTGACCGGGGCAGACAACACTCTGATCAGCGGAAGTATCGGTATTGCCGTGTATCCGGAGGATGGAGATTCGGCGGCCGTGCTGTTGCTGCACGCCGATCATGCCATGTATGACGCCAAGAAGGCAGGGCGTGCGACTTACCGTTTCTGGCAACCCTCTCCTGAGCCCGCCTTGCAATAAGGTTTAAATAAAGGCCCGGTTTTCTTCGCGGGGATGAGAAATCCCTAGTCCATCAGGCATATTGTTGCCTCGTCTGATAGCCATTAATGTTCGCCCTGCGGCTTTTCTATTGACATGTACTGCGGATCAGTTGCGCCGGTTAACCGTCGCCGTTTATTTGCTCGCCGCATGAGTTATTTTATAAATCAAGGGGGTTGCTACCATGCAAAAGGATATTTTCTGGTCGGATGACAGTTCTTTGCCGAAAACCGATATCGGTAAAGTCGAATTTCTGGAGCATCTGGCCGCTACTTTACCCAAGTACCAGAAAGTACTGCAAATCAGCGATGAGGAGATGGAGTCCGTCAAACGCGATGCGATTGAGCTGCGCCGCGCCTACAATCTGAAATATAAGGTGAAAACTAAGGGGGCTGCTGCACGAAGGTGACGCGGCGATTTCGGTTGGCCTGATGAACCGCCGTTGCGGGCTTTTTGCGGATAGTGAAAACGAACATAAACCTGCAGGGATATTTTATGAAAAACACCGATTTCTTGTCCTGTTCGTTATTTCAAAAACCCTTTAAAAATATCGTGCTTCCTGATGAGGATTATGCGAGCCTGAAGTACCACATCCAGTCCATGGAAAATTATATGATCAAGGTCAACTCCGGTCAGAAAACGCCGGATAACGGCCGCCGTGAGATTTTCAACGAACATTTCGCCGAGGTCATGCGATTGAACAAAGTGTTCAATTTGCCGGTGTCTATCCAGTCTGCCATGGCATCGGTTTATCAAACCCATCCTGCCTTTGCCGAGGCTAGACTCAAACCTCCCGAGCCACCGCCAGCACCTCTTCCAGTTGTCGATGTAAATCTGGATGTCGATCTGGCCGACTTTCATACCGCAGATGAATTAAATGAGTATGTTGCAGCACTGGCCAATCTGGCGATAGTCACCGGAGAGCAAGTTCAGCCCATGAGCGAAGAAGACCAGCAGGAAATCATTCAGATCATCGAAATTCTGGAAAACGAGCCGTACCGATACCCTCGCGGATACAGCATCGATGAAGTGAAGAGCTATTACCAGGCGGTTTTCAGAATGCTGGAGGTGAATGAAGGCATGAAGCGGGTCACGGTGCAACTCGCAGTTTCCCATCAAAAGCGCTGGAAGAAAAATAAATTAAATTAGGCATGTAGCAGGGGGCGGTAACCATCAGTCTGCAACCTGCAATTCTGCGATTAATGACAGAGCGCTGTGTTCCAAGATTTGATCATCGCGCCTGATCGGTTCGAAATTCGGCT
The DNA here is from genome assembly GCA_964410705.1 of uncultured Gallionella sp. Lineage (GTDB taxonomy): Bacteria > Pseudomonadota > Gammaproteobacteria > Burkholderiales > Gallionellaceae > Gallionella. Next base: position 58,132 of record CAYPIG010000003.1, on the reverse strand, counting down.
GTACGACATAAAGCAGTTACTCGCAGAAGAGGACTATTTTTGTTGGAACACCGAGGCTGGCAGCAACATACTGTCGGGTTTTCCTGGCAAATTAATGAAACCGAAGTGTTCGTAAAACGATATGGCTTTGTCATCTTTTGCATCAACTATGATCCCGGCCACGGCCAGAACAGAGCTGGCTTGTGTAACTTTTTGGCATGCATCGGCAAGCAGAATTGAGCCCAAACCTTGACCTTGTGATTTGTTATCTACGGCCAGTCGGCCTAGCAACGCAACCGGCACCGGATAACGGGGGAGTTTTCGTGCAGGTGAGGTTGGAAGGCTTGAGCAACTTACGCTGCCTGCACTTAAGGTAAAGTATCCTGCCAGTTTTTTTGAATCATGTTCAGGTGTTGCGACAAAAACACGAGAAACATTCTTGCGTACATCTTGCGAAGCATAGCGACGGAGGTAGTCATTCAGAGGTTCTGTTCCGCATTGAAAACTGGCCGTGTCGATGCTAGCATCAAGTGCTCTGATGTTGTATGCCATCAACGAACCTGATCCGCGTGACGTTTGAACGCGCGATTCAAGGCCTCATTAGGAGCTGCGGGAGCGTCAAGCGCCGCTAAGAACGATTCGAAGTCTTTTGGATTCAAGGTAATTGATTCATGCTCTTGTACAACACGTTCAGCAGACGCGAGCGCATTTGACAACACAAATTCTGAAATACTGACGTGTGCATAACTGGCCGCTTTATCCAGCAACTGGCGGGTGTATCTGTCGCATCGAATATTCAGGCGACTTTCCTTGGTCATTGTTGCTTCCATGATGGGCTCCTAAAGTTTGATGGCGATATTGTGCGCCATTCGTGCTCACAATTCAATGGTGACATATGCGGCGATAAACCCGGATAGTTCGTTATAAAAAACTCGAGGCCAAGATAAAAACCACCATCAACCACGTCTGGGGTGCCGACTGATGGCCTGTCCAAGGTATGGCACAGTTTCGATCAGCAACTAGGGATATGCTGATTTATTCGTCCAACCTGTCATTGCGAGCGAAGCGCGGCAATCCAGCTCATTGATCTAAAAGGAATTCTGGTTTGCCACGTCGCCCTGCTCCTCGCAAAGACGATTTATTAAGCGCTTCCCTTGTTTATTTTGTCGGCGTTCATTGCTGCCAGTGCGTCGGGCATATCGACTCCCATCTGTCCGGCTGCCAGCTTAAGCAGGGTGCGCCACGGTCTTCTGGTAAGTGATAAAGCAGGCCAAACATCTACGGTAAATCATTTCTCGCAGCACAGGCTTGCGCGATGCCAGGGCGATAGCAATACGCGAACAGGTCACTTCCTTATCCATGCTCAAAAGCGCTTCCATTTATGGATGTACAGACTGTTCGAGGGTTGAAATCGGCAGATACAGGCACAATGGATTGTCCAGGCAGGCAATGAACCCCAGTTTCGCATAAAACGATTTTGCCTTCTCGTGCTTGGCATCCACCACCACGGCATACAGCCCGACTTGTTGTGAAAAATCGACGGCTAAGCGCAAAGCGAATGCCAGCAGATCCTGACCAATGCCACTACCTTGGTGGCGGGCATCAACAGCGAGTCGTCCAATGCGCAGTATCGGTGCTGGATAGCGCGGCAGCTTAGATTGGCCGGGCAGGGAAGAAGTGGTTATTTGTCCCGCGCTAACGGTGACAAAACCAATTATGCTTACAGCATCCTTTGCAGTCGCCAGATAGGTCTTGCCGAAACCGCGCTTTTGGAGTTGCCCTGACTGGCGCAACAGAAACTCATTCAGTGCAGAGTCGCCGCAATCGAACCCGTCCCGGCGATGTGCGGAATTCAATAGATGGATGGCTGCCATCTTTAATGACGCGACATCAGTTCGCGCAAGGCCGCATTGGGTTTTGGCGGATTTTCAATGGCTGCGGTGAATGCTTCAAAATCGCGCTGGGTCAATAGCAGCGTATCGGTCTCCGAAACGATACGGCGCGCTGCCTCAAAGGCATTTTGCAACATGAAGCTGGAAACTGTTGTCCCCATCAAGTTGGCAGCACGCTCAATCATCGCCTTGGCTTCAACGCTGGTGCGTAAATTGATGCGGGCAGATTCATTGGCGGATGTCATGGCAATGCTCCTGAATAGATGCAAGTATTGTACGTCATTGTTACGCACAATATGAAGTTTTTGCACGCTGTTTGACACAACTGATCGCACGTTTCGAGGCCAAGATAAAAACCACCATCAACCACGTCTGGGGCGCTGACTGATGGTCGGCGCATAGGATTCGATGAGATTGTTTGATACAGATTTAGACGGTTCAGACGTTAAAAAACCCATAAATCGTTGATATTTATGGGTTTTGGAGTCTTTTTGAGACTGGTTGAAACGTTGTTCTGGCGGTGGACGAAGTGACGGCCGAGTTCGTATCTGCTTTCCGGGTGCTAACAGGGAAATTTACAGGGAACTGCATGTGTTTAAGCGCTACCCGCCCCGGGAAACCAATCGAAACCCCTTGATTTTCAGTTAATCTTCGGTAAATCCTGATAACTTCAGCGAAGCTGAAACAGGAAGTTAGCAGGGGATTGGTAACAGTGTTGCAGGGAGTTTGGGATTCGAAATTACAGCTCATTACGTTCCTTGAATTTACACTCGGCCGGTCTAGTTGGTACGGTATCCCAATAACCTGTTCATGGGATATCAATATTTAATAGTGACTATTGCTATAACGCTGGTCAAAGCATCCAGCTGGTCATTATACGATTACGGCATTCTGACTGATAGCGGCAATTCAACCCGGCCAAGTGTTACATGTATGGAATTAGTTATCAGGCAGTGCCTTGAACCGGCTGATCGATGTAATTTCTGCGTGCTTTACTTTCTTTACCTAAATCGTAAAATATCCTGTAGTATCTATTCATAAATCTATTCATTATTCAATTCGCGCTCATGTCGCCGCATGTAGAAACTATTCGAGTGTGTCTGTCTTCAGGGCCGTTATCAGCTCGTCAACTGATTGAAAAAATAGGTATTAGTCAGCCTACCCTTTCACGTGCACTGATTGAGCTGGGCGACGAAATCGTGCGAATTGGCGCTGCGCGATCAATTCAATATGCCCTGCGTGATACGGTGCGCGGGTTGCCTGATATTTCGATCAATCGAGTCAGTTCTGATGGTCAGATCCGACAACTTGGAACGCTGATTCCGGTACGTCCGGAAGGTTTCGTCATGCGCCAGGCGGATGGTGTAACACTGCACAGCGATGGTTTGCCGTGGTGGGTGTCAGACATGCGTCCTCAGGGATATCTTGGTCGTGCCTATGCCACCCGATATGGTGCGGAACTAGGGCTGCCGGAGCGTCTTTCAGACTGGACTGATACTCACGCGTTGCGGGCAATGCTTGTGCATGGTTTTGATGTGGTAGGAAATCTGCTGCTAGGCGAAATTGCAAGGAGTCATTTTCTTGCGGTGCGCGCCCCTGATCCAATTGCGGAAGGACAGAAGGGGCAGGAATATGCTCGGTTGGCACTGGAAGCATCGCATGGTGAGATTCCAGGATCATCAGCGGGAGGCGAGCAGCCGAAGTTCACTGCTTATGCGATGACAACAGATGGCCCGAGGCACGTCATCGTTAAGTTCAGTGAGATGCTGGAAAGCCCGGTAAGTGAGCGCTGGCGCGATCTGTTGCTTGCGGAACATCTGGCGCTGGAAACACTTAGTCAGTCAGGTGTTCTTGCTGCCAAGACGCAGATCATTGACTATGGTTATCAGCGTTTCCTCGAAGTCGAACGTTTTGATCGCATCGGAGAACTGGGGCGGCGTGCAGTGGTTTCTTTGGCTGCGCTGGATGCTGAATTTATTGGCTTAGGAACAGGTGGCTGGCCACTTATGGCTCAACGCCTTGCTGGCAGCGGTGAAATTTGTTCAGAAGCGGCAGAAGGCGCAGCGCTTCTGTGGGCCTTTGGCACACTGATAGGTAATTCTGATATGCACAGCGGTAACTTGGCGTTCGTGTCTGAGCACGGCAGGCCTTATAGCATTGCGCCAGCTTACGATATGACGCCGATGGCTTTTGCACCACGTAGTGGAGGAGGGTTGCCTGACACCATTTCGGATGCGACTATTCATGCCAGCTTGAACAACGAAACATGGCTGCAAGCAGAAGAGCTGGCGCAAAAGTTCCTCTCCCGGGTTATGTCAGCAACAGGATTTAGCCACCGATTCATGCCATGTATCGATGCGATGGAGTTTCGTATTAGTACTGCCAGCGCTAAGATAAAACGATTGGGGTGAGTCTATAAGGGGGGAATGGCCCTCGTTGCGCTGGGTGTTTTTGTACGGGAATCGGTTTTTTGCTGTATTTTCGGGCTGAGGTTCTAGTCGAATAGTTTAATGTCGAATCAGCTATGCAGTAGAGAGCAATGCTGATTTTAGGGGCAGGTGGACGGTATACCGTAAAGACCCGCTTGGTCGCGAGCAAAGGCTGGCGGAGGTTGAAAGCAGAAAGTCCCAGTCTCAGTGGTAATTTTCAGCATGCCGTTTGCTAAACGAACTTCCTTTTGGGGTTGCTTAAAGGTTTTTAGCATTGCGGCAACTGGCGTATTGAGCTGCTTTTTTTCCTGTGATGCAATTTGTTCTTCCGTTCTTCTAGCCTCGTTTCTGGCAATATCTTTTGCGGATTCAAGTAGTCGTTGTGTATTGAGTGTAGGAGTATTTTCGCTAAGGGTAGAAGCGGCGGTAGGCAGGGATATTTTAGCCTTGGATTCAGACAGTTTCGGGTTGGTAGGAGTCGTCACTTTACTGGCTACTTTGTGAGCTTGGGTCGCCGGTATCGTTGTATATGAAGGTTTTGCAGTGGCTACTGGCTGCGTGAGATAAACCATGATGGGGCGAGATATATTGCGGGTATTTGTTGGCGGATGAATGACCCAAAGCAGTGCAATATGCAACAGTAGTGCAAACACGAAAAACGGCGCAAGATGCCGTTTTTCGCTGGAGAAATGAGTAAATACACTGGGCATTTAGGACTGTTTCAGTGTGGTCTCTGTCGTCACTTCAGCTTCGACGTTGAATAAACCATTCAGCCAGCGCAATGTTGATTGCCCAGCCTGCCCCCATGCATAGTGTTCTTGCTAGTTCCCCTTGTATGCTCGGAAATACAAACCAAGGGATATGGGTGAATACTTGAGTGCCAGCACCTAGACCAAGCGCGTAGCTCCGCATCATCCAAGCGCTATGATTCAGGATATCGCTCCTTCGGATAGCAGAAAAGCCAAAGCATAATGCCAATACCATTGCTGAACCCGCCAGCAGTCGAAAGAAGTAAAGGGCAGTTCCGTCATAACTTGCGGGCGGAGTCATTCCGCGCGGATAAAATTGCGTCATCCACAATCCAGAAAATGCGGAAACCAGACCGCATATAACCAGCATCTTTCCTGCGATCCGATGCCAATTGGGTGCGTTGTGTCGAAAGTTAGAGTTGAATTGAATAGCGCCAACAAAAGAGAAAATCGTGGCACTAACAATGTGAAGCACAACGGGCAAAGGCGCTGCAAAAAAACGAGCGTTGTCTGGAGTGATTTCTGCACCGCCTCCCAACTGAATAACTCGTATAGTTCCAGCTAGCGCGGGAACTATACTGAGTACTATCAACCCAGAGGGAATCAGCCAATTAGATTTGGGTGAAAAATTCATTTGATTGCCTTATCTTAACCGAACTGTTAGAAGTTGCCGCCCATCTTAATTTCGATGCCGAAACTGGGATTCACTTCATCTTTGAATTTAGTGTCAGCGGCACTCTTTAATTGGCTTTTTGATTTGGATGGAATCAACACTCTGGCGCTCACGTTAAAATTTTCCCAATGCCAGTGGCACACAGCATCAGAGGCTATTGAGTTATCACTTCTTGTCGTTGTTTTTCAGCAGTTTTTTCGTTTAGCCTTGTACTCCTGATACGACATGGATTTCTCAGCCAGTTATTGCCCCACTGATGGCTGAACAATTGCTCCCCTTATCTTTAACCCTTTGTAGTTATTGCCATAGTAGCCTGCGCTATTGGCGCACCCAGCGTGAAGTCCGAGGTGAATGCATAAGGCAATGTTTATTGCTGCACGTGGATTTCCTCCTGTTTTGGCAGAACTTCACGGATTGCCGAGATAACAGATTCTGGCTTTTCCAATGGTATGACGTGCCCACTATCTACCCAAATCTGTTTAGAACCTGGGTAAAGGCGGGCAATGTTTTTACGCTTTTCGTTTGCATCATCTGCGACTTTTGATTTTTCACCCAACGGTTTGGAGGCACTGAGAACAAATACGGGTTTATTTGACATAGTTGGAAGGTCTAGTACTTGCTTACCGGTTTGAGGAATCAAATTGAGCTCATCCTTGGCAGTCCCTGTAACCAGAACCCTGAGAATGCTGCGTGTCAAAAACGACTGCTTCTCCAGTGCACCTTCGCCATCAAACTGTTGGGGGTGTGTCGAGTCAACTAGAATAAGCGCATTTACCTCTTCTGGATAACGACGGGCAAATAGCTGCATATACAAACCGCCCAGGGAGTGCCCTACCAGAATGTACGGTGGTTGAAAGCCTTTGCTGTGAAGCAGCGTTCTCAATTCCTCCACGATGTGAGAACCATCACGGGGCGTTGATACAGAATCACTGTTTCCGTAACCGGGGCGGTTGTATGCGAATGTCGTGGTGTCTTTCGAGATTTTCAGCAAAACTTCTTTCCAATATTCCATTCTTCCGCCCAGTCCATTCTCAAAGATAACGGGTAGAGTGTCATGTCGAGTTATAGCAAACTCGACATTTCGATTGCCAATCTTCTCCGATGTTGAATTGGGTAGTGACGCGCATCCGGAAATCAGTGTTGCAAATAACAAGAGAGTAGGTGTGATGAATTTCTTCATAGGTATTCAGTCCATTTCAACATACACATGATAATCGTAACCATACAAGCAATTTCGACAGTCGTAAAAACAGATAGTAGGCGTTTGTGTTCCCACCACCATTAACAAAAAATTGTTGTTACAACCGCAATGATATTTGCCAAGCGATTTTCTTTATGTCTCAGTATTCAGTGAGATTCCTGTTTAGGCCACTTCCATGCATTCGAGATAATTAGTAAAAGAAGAACGACCTCGACAACAGCACCAAACACCATATGTATCCAAGCCAAACCTGCCAAATTGAACAATGTAAAAGGAATATAAACCGCAGCCACGATTATGTTTGTCCAACGATTTACATTTGCTTTCAAGGCAACTGAGAGGAAAATCATAAGAGCTGGAATTGTTACCGAAGCCAGTCCTATTAATAGCGCAACTTGTGTAATGTTAAATACAAACATTTTTCCTGCCAGAATATCCTCTATGGAGCCCGGCATATATAAGTGGAAATAATCTACATAGATGTAGAGAAACATAAAACTCGCCCACAGTGCTGCAAGCTTCAGTTTCACATTGACCTTGATGTCCTCCAATGCCATTTGTCGTAACCTCATATTTATATTAACTTTTTAAATAATTTTCATAGGTTTTGTGGTTTATGGCAATACATCCTGAAAGTTGCAAACCCTAATTTTGCTGGCGCTGGCGTTATCTAACGGCAGTAATTTTTGTAATGCAAGGATGTAGTTTTGCAGGGCTTCGTGTCCGGTCAGGCTTAAGGCATAACAGGTTTGGACGCGAGTATTGCTATCGTCTTTACGTACTTGCACATAATCAGCGGCTATTAACTTTTTCAGGTGAGAATCCAGATTGCCGTCCGATACGTCCAGTTGTCGTTTGAGTTCACTAAAGGTTGCTTCACCCGCACCAGCCAGAAAGGCGGCGAGTTGGGTGCGTAGCGGTTGATGCAACAGAGGGTCGAGTGCTTCCATGGCTATTTTTGATCCATCTTGATGTGTAGCAGCCCGGCGTTGCCACCTTCTTTTGCAGGGATTTGCAGTTCAAGATTACTCGTGACGAGTTTGTGAGCAGGCTGCCAATTGATGCCATCGAAGCTTGCGAAATGTCGGAAGACATAGACATCGTGTTTGAGGACGACATGCAGCGTAGCTTGTTGCGCCTGTTCAAACAGATTGCCATCTACCTGCGTTGTAACCGGCAAGGACTTGCCAGCTGGATAGTGCAGCACATAATTGTCGCCAGCGGGGATGGGCTGACCGATTTCGATACGAGGTGCTTGTGCAACATCGTGGCTGCTCGGCGGAAGTCCGGCGCAAGCGGTGAGCGTGAGGGTAAGGGCTGATAACAGCAGGGTATATTTCATGGTGTACTCCTATTGGTGAGGTTGAGGGTGAATTTCGACGATTAAGCTGGTTTGTATTTCAGGGCCGCTTGGTGGAATGGCCGCTTTGACCCATGGGATGCTGGCCCAATGGGTCTTGTGTGCTTCCGTCCAATCGTTGCCGGGTAAGTGCCAAGCGCCGGTGGGCTGTCCATGTTCCATGACGATTTCGATGGGCGTATTGAGAACCAGCGGTAGCACAGCTTCTTTGTTAGGCCGGAATACATCGCCTGAAATTTCAACCTTGACAGGGATGGTGCTGCCAGCTGGTAAAGAAACAATCTGTGCCGCCAATGGATTTTCGAGGAACTTTGCCACGGTGACGGTGGGCATGTCAGGCGATATATGGGTCGTGATGAAGCGTTGAGCCAGCAGGGGCGGGATCAGAACGAACAGTAACCAGCCCACAGATTGCAGAAGGCGTAACGAGAATGCGCGCTGGCGACCTCTGTCCAGCATTATGGACAGCAGTGGCAAGCCCAGCCCCAGTGTCGAAGCGGCAACGTATTGTGTGGCTTTGATGTCAAGGCGGAATGCCAGCATTGCGATGCCGATGGCGATGATAAATGCACCGGTCCATTCTAGTAACTCTTCGGAAAACAGGCCGTGAACGTAAAGGCTTAAACCGATTAACACCACCCACGCGGCATATATCATGTAACCGCCGCCATAGAAAAAAGTGGCAAATGTCAGCAAGACACCGACTGACATCAGTAGCCACCATACTTTGAGAACTTGCCGGTGGATAAATGACCAAGCTTCGTCGCGCGCGTGTTTAGCGCGGCGGGTGAGGTGCCAGTCAAGCAGGCTGACACAGCTAAGGCTGAAAGCAAGCAATATGAGCCAGGCGATTGCGCGTTGCTCTATGACAGGAAATTGTTCGCTGGTCAGAATGTGTTCACTGGCTAAAATCAATCCCCCGCAGGAAATTCCCCACAACATCAGGCTGTGACGCTCAATGCGTAAGTTGCGATGTCCGGCAGACAGCATTGAATGGATGGAACTCAGTTGTTGTGTGGCAAGGTGTGACATTAAGTACTCCTGAATTAACTCTGTTTTGCAGAGTATATAACTCTGCAAAACAGAGTGTCAACCAGATTGGGTGCGCTTCATAAATTAGAATGAGGAATGCATGGGTACATCTGCATTCAGATTCGGACACATTAAGATACCCAGAACAGATATTGAGTTGATTGCGACTAGGATGCTGGGGAATATGCCGAAAAATATCGGTAAGTGAGTAGTGGTGGAAGTGCTGAATGCGGCAAAATTTCAGGACTAAACCGGGCGCACGCCAAACTCCGCAAGATTTGCTAAATTGAGCTGTGCTTTAATGCGCCATCGAAAACGGAATGAAATAACGTGTATGGAGACCTTACCGAATAGGATTGATTATGCAGAGCGTCTGAATCGCGTAATCGCCTATATTCATAGCAACTTGGATGATTCGTTGTCATTTGAAAAAATGGCTGAGATTGCCTATCTGTCTCCTTATCATTTTCATCGTATCTATAGGGCCGCTCGGGGTGAGACCATCGCGGCAACGGTGCGCCGTTTGCGGTTGTACCGGGCAGCCAGTCAGCTTGCATATACGATGATGCCGATAGACGAGGTCTCACGACTGGCTGGCTATCGTAATGTCCAATCCTTCACTCGTATTTTTAATGAAGTTTTCAGTATGCCGCCTGCACGTTATCGCCATTACGGCAATCATGTGCAGTATCAACCCCAATATATTGACAGGAATCTTGCCATGTACGACGTCACAATCAAAACCCTCCCTGAGCTTAATGTTGTCAGTATTTACCATCGTGGTGCTTACAATAAAATCGGTCAGGCCTATGATCAGCTTTTTGGCTGGCTGGGTCCGCGTGGCTTGGTTGATGAGCAGACGCGAATGATGACGATAGGCTATGACGATCCAGCAACAGTCCCGGAGGCTGAGTTGCGTTCGCGTGCCTGTGCGACAGTCAGTAACACCTGTACTCCTGAGGCTCCGTTGGAATGGTGGAAGATTGAAGGGGGGCGCTATGCCGTGTTGCGTTATAAAGGGTCATACGATGCACTGCCCTCGATCTATCAGTGGCTGTTTGGAGCATGGCTGTTGCAATCCGGATTAGCGCTACGTGATGCACCACCCTTTGAAGAATATATTAATACGCCGCTGAATACAGCGCCCGCAGATTTACTGACTGACATTTACCTTCCGCTGGCTTGAGGACGGTTAACATGGAAAAGCTGGATCTCAAAAAATCACTGAAGTTTTTGTATCAGCCATCGGCTAAAGAGGTGGTGCAAGTTGACGTGCCGCCGATGAAGTATCTGATGATAGACGGGCAGGGTGACCCAAACACGTCACCGGAATATGCGCAGGCAATCGAGGCGTTATTTAGCGTTTCATACACGGTGAAGTTCATGGTCAAAAAAGGCGCGCTGGCAATCGACTATGGTGTGATGCCGCTGGAAGGACTGTGGTGGGCGGATGATATGTCAGTATTTACCAGCAATGACAAAGCCCGCTGGCAGTGGACGATGATGATAATGCAGCCGGATTTTGTGCCAGATGAATTGATTCTGGAGGCGATACAGGTGGCACGGAATAAGGATTTGCCAGCTCTGGAACAGTTGCGGCTGGAGCGATTTACAGAGGGGCGCTGCGCACAGATTTTGCATATTGGTTCTTTCTCGGAAGAAGGGCCGACCATAGCGCGAGTGCATCAGTTTATTGATGAACGTTCAGCCCGGCGTGGCAAACATCATGAGATATACCTGAGCGATATTAGACGTGCCGCGCCAGAAAAATGGCGAACCGTTATTCGTCATCCGATGGAATAGTGGCCGCATTTTTGTCATCATCAGCGGCAATATTGGTGACGGACTTGGGGGGGGGGGGGATTCTGATTGAATAGCGCGCCGACCTTGATGTGCGATCTTTTTAAGTAACAGATATGTTATTATCTGCGCATGGATTACACTATTGCTTACTACAGTGAGGTTGTCAGAGCTGAAATTGATGCTTTGCCGCTGACCTTGCGTGTGCGATACGCCGTGTTGACTGATCGCATGGTGATGTTTGGTGCTAATCTGGGCGAACCTCATACTGAAGCGTTTGGTGGTGGTTTGTTTGAGTTGCGGCTAAAGGGGGCGGAAGGGATCGCTCGTGTGTTTTACTGCACAATGGTTGGTCGCCAGATCGTGATGCTACATAGTTTTGTTAAAAAGACCCAGAAAACCCCGCCGAGCGAGCGACGGATTGCTGAATTACGTTTGAAGGAGATAAAAAATGTTGCCTGCTGACACTCATGAAAGAATGAAGGCTAAGTGGATGCAAGATCCAGCGTTTAAAGCCGAGTATGAGCGTGTAGAGCGTGAAGAAATGCCTATGTTTGATGCGATTTTGGCAGCGCGGAAAGAGGCCGGGCTGACGCAAGCGCAGGTCGCTGAGCGTATGGGAACAAAAGCTCCGGCAGTAGCCCGACTTGAAAATGCGCTGATCACTGGTACGCCTTCGCCTTCGTTGTCTACCTTGCGCAAGTATGCCGCCGCACTCGGAAAGAGGCTGGAAGTTCGCCTTGCTTAATTTGTGTCTGCTGGGTTAAGTCCAAGCTAGATATTCGGCTTCTCACTTCATAATCGTATTTGGCAGGCTGATAGTATTAAGTAGTTGGAAAGGTTTTTCGGTCGTGGACTCAAAAGAGACAGTCGCAGAACTCAATGCATTGCGTATTGAGAATCAGAGATTGATTACATTGCTTGAGTCGCACGGCATTGATTGGCATGTCCTCGTCGTAAAGGAACCCGAGCCTGAAATGCCTATAGGCATTTGTGATTCAGTTCAATCCACGTTGAACGCAGGTGAAAGAGTTGCTTTATTTCGTCGGTTGTTTCGAGGCCGGAGCGATGTGTACCCAATTCGCTGGGAAAGTCAGAAGTCCGGAAAGTCAGGCTATTCACCTGTTTGTGCGAATGAGTGGATTTCAAAAGTTTGCGAAAAGCCTCGAATCAGTTGTGCTGATTGTAGCAACCGCGTACTGGTTCACCTTTCAGATGACGTAATTTTCAAACATCTGACAGGAAAATTGACGGCTGGTGTTTACCCAATGCTGTCAGACGATACGTGTCATTTCTTGGCGGCTGATTTTGATGAAGCAGAGTGGGCCGAGGATGCCAAGGCATTTGTACTGTCATGTCATGAACTGGGTGTTCCTGTCGCACTTGAAATTTCACGTTCTGGCAACGGCGCTCATGCATGGGTTTTCTTTTCCAGAACTGTGTTGGCAAGAGAAGCACGTCGACTCGGTGCCGCCATTATCAGTCACACCTGCTCTCGTACGCGACAATTGACGTTGAAATCGTATGATCGATTATTTCCGAATCAGGATGTGATGCCGAAGGGTGGTTTTGGAAATTTAATTGCATTGCCCCTGCAAAAACTTCCTCGTGAAAACGGCAGAAGTGTATTTGTTGATAGTGAGCTTCGTCCGTATGCTGACCAATGGTCATTTTTGTCATCTCTCCAGCCGATGTCGCCCGAGGATATTGAGCCTGCTATTTTGAAAGCAACAGGTGGCTTGCATCCGTTGGATGTAACTTTCGTTGATGAAGAGGATAAGCAACAAAAGCCGTGGGAAGTGTCCACGCCTGTGTCAAAGAAATTGGCTGGACAGATGCCGGTGCGAGTGACTGTTACGCTGGCCAATCTGATCTTTTTTGAGAAGGCACAATTGCCGCAGTCACTGGCCAATAGATTAATTAGGCTGGCTGCATTTCAGAACCCCGAATTTTACAAAGCTCAGGCTATGCGTATGTCAGTGTGGGACATCCCAAGAGTGATAGGCTCGGCAGTAAATTACCCTCAATATATCGGTTTGCCTCGGGGATGCTTGGATGCAGCACTTGAATTGCTCCGCGTGAATCAGATTCAGTTTGATGTTCATGACAAACGATGTGTAGGGAACAGCATTAATGTGAGTTTTGCAGGCACTTTGAGAGTTGATCAAGAAGCGGCAGTCGCTGGCATGTTGCAGCACGATGCCGGTGTATTTTGTGCACCGACTGCCTTTGGTAAAACGGTAACGGCGGCGGCACTGATTGCGCAGCGTGGCGTTAACACCTTAGTTTTGGTGCATCGCACGGAGTTATTGAAGCAGTGGCAAGCACGTTTGCAGACATTTTTAGGGGTTGGCAAAGGCGTAGTCGGTACGATAGGTGGCGGGAAAGCCAAGCCTACCGGAATTATTGACATCGCTGTCATGCAATCTCTATCTCGCCAAGGCGAGGTTAATTCGTTGGTTGAAAGTTATGGTCACGTTATCGTTGATGAATGTCATCACGTCGGAGCCGTATCGGTCGATGCTATTTTGAAGAAGGTAAAAGCAAAATATGTCCTCGGATTGACTGCCACCCCGATACGGAGAGATGGTTTGCAACCAATCCTTTTCATGCAATGCGGCCCGATCCGCTACCGAGCGGTTAAGCCTGCGAATGCGCCGTATGATTTGGAAGTGCAGCCTCGTTTAATTGATACGCGGATTGATGTGCCGATGGATGCTGGAATACAGGAAGTTTTTCGAAACCTAGCTGTAAATCAAGAGCGGACAGCAGCGATTGCGACTGAAATCATCAATGCATTTGCCGATGGCAGAAAGGTATTAGTGCTGACGGAGCGAACTGAACATCTGGATGCAATATTTTCTGCAATTGAAGGTCATGTTTCAACGTGCTTTGTATTGCATGGTCGATTGTCAAAGAAGCAGCGCTCAAGCCTGATTGCCGAGTTAGAGGCTTCGCCTGACGATGCGCCGCGCGTATTACTCGCTACGGGGAAATTAGTCGGTGAGGGATTTGATCATCCGCCATTGGATACGCTGGTATTAGCAATGCCGGTTTCATGGCAAGGCACCTTGCAGCAATATGCAGGTCGGTTACATCGGGATCACGCGACCAAAACCGATGTGCGCATTATCGATTTTGTAGATACCGGGCATCCGGCTTTGTTGCGCATGTGGGAGAAGCGCCAACGTGGCTATCGCGCAATGGGATATCGACTGACTTAGCGATGCCTGAAAATGTATATGCATTTATGGTGTCGGATGTGGCCATTGAGCAGGCGGGTGATGAGTTATTTTCATGTCTGTTAGCGAAAATCTAATGAAAATTTGATGTCCATAACGTGCAATTAATCAAGCGAATCGCTACATCTGCCGTAAGAAATGCGCGTAGCTCCGGCTGATGTAAATTTTCTCAGACCGATCGCGTAAGGTACCTGTAAGGCTTCTGATGTACTGAAGTACAGCATCGGATATTGCTATGCGAAAAGTCATTTGCTGGCAGCACTGCTAAGAGCAAATGGCATTCCGGCCGGACTTTGTTATCAGCGACTTGCCGTTGGCACAGAGGGGCCGCCATTTTGTCTGCACGGTCTGAATGCGGTATACCTCGAACAGCATGGCTGGTACCGGATCGACGCGCGGGGTAATAAACCTGGCGTGTCGGCTGAGTTTATTCCTCCGGTTGAGCAACTGGCATTTTCGCTCATGTCCGCTTCGGAAATGGATATTCCCGGTATATGGCTTGATCCGTTACCCGAGGTCATTCATGCGCTGACTCAAAATCCAACCGTCGAGCAGGTTTATGCGAACCTGCCAGATATCAATGAAGTGCCGCAAGCTGCCTACCTGGAACTATGTGAGTGTTCAGGCCAGGGGCAGATTGCGCGTCATTCATGAGCCGGACTGGATTCTGTCCCAGTTGGAGTCTCTCACGTCACATAGCGAAGCTGGCTTTGAACATCCGTGGACTGTGGCGGACGCACCATACGAATTCACCCGTAAACTACTGGATGTGATTGTGGGGATTGAGATAGAGATCACGGAGCTTAAAGGTAAGTGGAAAGTCAGCCAGAATCGTTCGGATCAGGATCGCGCATCCGTCGTCAGCGGGCTGACCAGCACAGGCCAACCTGAAATGGCCGCGCTCGTTAAGCGCTGCGCGAAAGACGGTGCAATATGAAAATCAGACAATTTCAAGTGGATGCGTTTGCGGAGCGGGTTTTTGAGGGCAAGGCGAAGTTCATGAGGTGATCGTCTTGGAGCATGGCTTCGAATATGGCGGAAAAACCTACCGGAGCCTTACGGCCATCACGAGACAGATTACTCAGTTGGGATGGTCTGGTCCGTTATTCTTCGGATTACGCAAATGAGCCAGATACTGAACTGCGCCATCTATACACGCAAATCTTCTGAAGAAGGTCTGGAACAAGAGTTCAACTCGCTGGATGCTCAACGTGAAGCATGTGAGTCCTACATACTCAGCCAAAAGTCTGAAGGATGGAAAGCACTTAAAAACCGTTACGACGACGGCGGCTATTCGGGTGGTAATACCGGCCGCCCAGGATTGCAGCAGCTTCTTGAAGACATCCGCTCCGGACGTGTCCGGATCGTGGTTGTTTACAAGGTAGATCGCCTTACTCGTGCGCTATCCGATTTTGCAAAAATGATTGAACTATTCGACATGCACGGCGTTTCCTTTGTTTCGGTGACGCAGCAATTCAATACCACCTCATCTATGGGGCGGTTGACACTCAACGTGCTGCTCTCTTTTGCCCAGTTCGAGCGTGAAGTGACCGGAGAGCGGATACGCGACAAGATAGCCGCCTCAAAGAAAAAGGGTATGTGGATGGGGGGAAACCCTCCGATGGGATATCAGCCTTGCGAGCGTTCATTGGCAATAGACGAATCACAAGCTGAGCGTATCCGTGAAATGTTCCGGCTCTATCTGGAATTCGGAAACATTGCTAAATTGAAAAAGGAAGTCGACAGGCGAGTCTGGCTTACTCCCGCGCGAACGAGTCGTCGCAATAACCCGGTCGGAGGCTGTTATTTCAGCCATGGACATTTACGAAATATACTGAAAAATCCGGTTTACCGTGGTCAGATCGTTCATAAGGGCACTGTCAGTGATGGCCTTCATCCAGCCATTATTGATGAGGTGCAATGGCAGGCAGTACAGATTCTGCTTGCAGACAAGCTCAAAGAGCATCGGACACGCCGGGGGGCTGTAGCATCGTGCCTGCTTGCCGGCCTGCTGTATGACGATCAGGGGCGAAAGTTTACCACTGACCAGGGCGGGAAAAAGACAACTCGTTACCGTTTCTACGTTGGCTCAGCCTCGCCCTCATCAGATGAAGGCATGTCTATTGGCACCTTACGCCTGCCTGCAAACGAAATTGAAGAAGTTGTCATCAACGCAGTTGTCAGTTTTCTCAGGGACAAGGAACGCATTATGGAGTTGTTATGCGGTGTCGATGAAAATGACGCACAATCGCAGCTTAAGCAAGCCGCAGCTTTGGCGCAGCAATTATCTGAAAGCCGCGCTCCCGACAAGATCGATGTGCTTCAAACCGTGCTGAATCGTGTGAGCGTGCATAGCGAGCATGTCGAAATAGCGGTAAGCAGTTTTCTTGAAAAAGCAACGGTCAATAATGCAAAAAACTCTCCATCGGCGGTGTTCAAGCTACCAGTCAAACTGAAGAAGCGTGGCAAGGCAATGCGTCTTGTCGTTCAACCTAAGGAAGGGGAGGGTTCCGGAACCGCAGATCCCAAGTTGGGCTCTCTGATCTCCAAAGCTAATGACTGGTTGTCCCGTCTGACATCCGGGCGCTATGACGGCGTACAAGCCATCGCTACTCAGGAAAAGATGAGCAGCTCATATATTACCCGCGTCATCTATGTTGCATACCTAGCGCCTGATATTGCACTCAGGCTCCTTAAAGGTGATCATCCTCCCGGGTTGAATGCGAAAAAGCTGCTGAGTTTAGTTCCATTACCTGAGCGGTGGGAAGATCAGCGCCGGTTGCTGGACATGCAAAACTAAGTCACGTTTCCATGAAAAACCACGCCCCGCTTTGGCGGGCGTTTTTCGTTCATGCCCGCTGCTTATTCGCTGCCAAACGTGTGATTTGAGCCAGGGTTCAGCGGAAAGTGGTAGCGACTCTGTTAACGACAGAGAAAGCAGCCGTTTCCTAGGGGTATTCAAGGGGGAAATACGAAAACAGAGAATGGACAGAGACGCGAAAGCCCGCGTTCTGCGGGCTTTCTTGTGTAATAATGTTGTTAATAATCAACAACATAGACTATCTGGCGGAAGCGGTGACTGCCACATCATTATCCTACGCAATCCTATTTTATTCTAATTATCATATAAAACATCGTTATTACATGGTGTTAAGGTTGGTATGTGTCCTACCGCATCCTACTCTGTTCTACGGCAGCCTACGGAATATGGCATACTGGATGGCATACTGAGTCCAAAAGGAGGTCGTTGATGGCCGCTCTTACCGATACCAAAGCACGTAACATCAAAGATGGCGATAAACCAGTGGCGCACGGTGGTATTACAGGATTGAGTTTGCATCCTTCCGCCACGAAGGGGCGTGGAAAGTGGGTGCTGCGTTATGTAAGCCCAATAACGGGTAAACGCCGTAATGCTGGGTTGGGTAGTTATCCAGAGGTTAGTATTGCTGATGTTGGTAAGCTTGCTTTGGTCATGCGTGAACAGCTTGCTGCAGGAGTTGATCCGTTAGATGCAAAGAGGATCGAGGTTGTAAAGCCTAGTATTCCAACGGTTGAGGAGGCTGCTAGAATGCTGCATGGGGAATTGTCTCCTAGCTGGAAAAATCCAAAGCACGGAAAGCAGTGGATCGCGACGATGGAGCAATATATTTTTCCTAAGATTGGTACCATCAGGCTGAATGTGCTCAGTCCAGCCCATATTGCGGATTCTCTCCGCGCAATCTGGCTTTCGAAACCAGAGACTGCAAGTCGCGTCAAGCAGCGGCTGCATGCAGTATTGTTATGGGGTTGGGCGCATGGGCATTGCGTATCAAATCCAGTCGATGTGGTTCATCATCTTTTGGCTCCGCAACCGGGAAAGGCTGCGCGTACTGAGCATCAGCCAGCAATGCCGTGGCGTAAAATTCCGGCATTCTCGGCAGAACATCTGCGCGTTACCACTCGCAACGAGGTGACACGCCCAATGATGGAGTTTCTTATTTTGACTGCATGCCGATCAGGAGAGGTGAGAGGTGCGTGCTGGTCAGAGATTGATCTGGATTCTGCCATCTGGACGATTCCTGCTGAACGAATGAAAGCCAAAGTAGCGCACCGTGTTCCTCTCTCTGGTCGAGCTATAGAAATTTTGAAGGCGCAGAGTGGGAAGCACAAGGATCTGGTTTTTCCTTCGTCGCGTGACCGCGTAGCGCTGTCCGACATGGTGCTGACAGCATTTCTACGTCGTGTGAATGCGAAAAGTGATACGCCTGGGCGGGTAGCAACGGCTCACGGTTTTCGGTCAAGTTTTCGTGATTGGTGTAGCGAGCAAAATTATTCTCGCGACTTGGCTGAAAGGGCGCTTGCACATGCAGTGCAGAATAAGGTTGAAGCAGCCTATCATCGAACCGACTTGCTGGAGCAGCGTCGCCCAATGATGTTGGCTTGGTCGGAATTCGTGTGTGGTGGAGTGATTGGCGAAGATGCTGAGCAGGTCGGTGCAGCTGCTTAATTCCGTGAGTTCGAATCCTAAAACATCATTCACATTCGCGTGCTGACAGGCGATGCATGTTTACCTATGCAAGAACATTTGTTAGGCAACCGTTAAGAACGCGTACCACATGCATCCTTGTGCTAATATTTCCCCGCTTTGAAAAAGGAATATGACATGTCAGCAGGCAAAATTCAAATCCCACTTCTTCCTCTGCCACACTATAAGCTGGAAGTTGCTGCAAATATAGCAAGATCAAAAATCGAAAATTTCACAGCTGAAAATATAATGCAATTTGCAGCAGCAGGATATTGTGAGTTGTTTACCCCAGTTCCAAGTGAGTTAAAAATTTTTCTAGTAGAGCTAGGAAATGGGTTTGATAGTAACGATTGTTATTTTCATGGTACGCAAGCTGATTTCCCAGATATGATGATTTTGGACAAGAAGCATTGCACTCTTATCGAAGCGAATGGCAAAACACATCAAAGTGATTTTCAAGCTGGATGTAAATATGTGAATGGCTTTCATTCCAAGTTATACCCATGTGCAGAAGGATTTATATGGAGAGCTATGGGTGAATCTAGGCAGATAGCAACTAGAGAACCGGTGAAAAGTATTCCATATCATCATAAAAATGATATCGAGAGTAATGGGTCGGAACTAAAACTGATTGATCCAATTGTCTTACATGGGGAAGATAGAGGATATCAAGGTGAAAATGTTCGAATAATTAAAAAATCGATTGAACTGAATAAGAAAAATATATTAATTTCTCATGAATCATTGATGTATCTAATTAATAAGATTGATTTTGAAATGAAACAAAATGAGGCTAAAAATAAGCCCCAAGTAATTCTGCCAATAATTACTGATACTGAGCCTAGTGCTTATTATTCATTAGTGAATAAAGCATCAAAAATACCTTCTTGCGAGCCAGTTGATTTACTTCGCCGTGCTATTCGGAGAGGAATACAACTACTGGCTTTAGTTCCCGAAGGTGTTAAGGTTCACTCAAATACCTGTTTTGATATTTATTCTGGATGTGATTATCAAATTAAGCCCCAAATTCTTGCGCTAAGTGATTCAGATTGTAAACATATATACGATAGAGCCGAAGTTAATATTTGTGATTTTTACCAGGGTTATATTGTTGATGATCTCCGGCTAAAATTGGTGCTTCCTACTGATGAACGTCCTTGGTTATCAACTCAAGGGGTGGCATGGAGAACATTCAAAGATAATAATCCCATCAATTTAAAACTAGCTGCTAACAATCTATATGTAAATAAATCTGATCTGGAAAAATTATCTGCTCCTGAAACTTGGTCTATAAATTATCAGGATTTTGAAAAATTTTCCATGCGTATTAATGATTATTTATTATCAAAAGATTTCCCATCGTTGGACGAAGCTGTAGAAATTGCTAAGCGTACTTATCCAAAGATCACATCAGGCCATTTGCTTAATTTTGGAATCGACGGTCATCTTAGAATTCTTACACCTGTGCCATTAAGAAATAATCTGTTTCCATTTATAAATGAAAAATCAAATTTTTTGCGAGAGGAAAATATAAATCGACCAGAAATTACAACCATCTTTCCTGATTTATTAGAATTAAGCAAAGATGATTGTTTAGATATTTATTTTAATGAAGAAATATCTCAAACTGATTTCAATAAAGGTTACAGGTTTGAAGAATTTAACTACCCAGAAATTAGACTTGTTGGAAATGAAATATCCGATTCAGGCTTTAAAATAATAAGCTATAAGTGGCAAAACTCATATCATGGAGATATTGAGCCACTTAAAATATCGCTTGATAATATATTTATAATTCGTTCTGAACTTGATCTATTAATTAGTAATTTGAAAAAACCATTGCAGCTGGCAAAAGGTAAATTCAATAAAGTAAATGTTAATTCTCGATTGCTTAAGTCAGTAATCTACGAATATCGACCTATACGTAATATTGTATTGACTCCGCAGATTTTTGATATATCTGAACAACTAAAAATCTTGCTGGAGGAAAATGGTTTTTATTCAATTTCTGAAGCAGCTAAGATTAAAAAATTAACTGAATATAAGATAGTCGAATTAGGATTAATAGGGAGCTTGAACTTCATTACACCAGTTCCAAATGGGTTATACCCATATCCCGTAAATGAAGAATTAAAGGAATGGAATATGAGGCGAAAAATTACTCCATTTTTTCTTGCTTTAGATGATATAGATTGTGATAAATTGAAATCCAATATTACCCACAAATGTAAGGATTTTAAAAATGGGTACGATATTCAATCTGGCGAATATATTTCAGCCTTTATGGATGATATTGAAAATGAACCTACAGGTGTATGGCGAACTCTTTGCGGTAAATCTTCCGATAAAAAAATTGATTTAAATTTTGATAATGTCTATGTAAAAATATCTGACTTGATTGTGAATGAAATATCAGTGGACCTTAGTGATGATACTTCAATGGCATCCAACTTTATCAAAGATGAGGTGGGGTTTGATGGCGTAATTCACCCAGATCAAATATTTAAAACTGATGTTCGTGTTGATGAATTGGCAGAATCCACTACAGTCGAGTACTACAACATGCATCAAGTCGAGGAATTAACAGAATATACAAGATCGTCGATCAATGCAAAAACGAGTGTTGGCAATAGTCAATACGATGTAAATTTTCCAAAGAAGTACTATCTAACGGATAAGCCAAAAAAAATTGGCTTTAAAAAAAATGAGGTGGATGAGTGGGTTGCGTCAAGAAAACTGCAATATAGGGGTTCTGTTTGAGATATTGCACACTCTCTCTTTATTATGAAATCAGTGTCCGATCAGAGCTAATCATTGTCTGACGCTGTACTTTAATTCTAATAACATCTGGCCAATGTTGTCTGAAATTCTTAATGTATCTTCCAATATTGTCTGAAAATACTTCATAGCACTGTCCGATAACGCCCAAGACGGTTGAAAAATGATGTCCAATACTGTAATAAATTTGTATTGTTGCCAGTAAAAATCGTTTCCGTAATCATAATTGGTTGTACGTAAATTATTGAATATTGAATATATTTTAGTTTTTTTGAAACTTATACAATCTGTGGCTAGTGGCTCACGAACCATCGACTATTTAGCGAACCAAATCATTGATTAAATCCGCTGCATGCAAATCCACGGCAACAGTACTTCAATTCCTCTTTCCGTTTTGACAGCGGGTAATTCACTCCTGACGAATCGTAGCTAGCTGGTAAGGGTCAATGCCGATTTTCTTTGACCATCGAAAAAGTATTAAGCTTGTGTTGGCTCCTGCTGGTGGTGTGTCGCAAAACAACCAGTGATGACGGTAGAGCCATCGTTTTGAAGAAAGGGCGCTGCGGGAATGAGTTTGGACGAAGCTTCATGAAGTCTAGATTTTCAATAATGCAGCACAGCTTTCGTTGAACAATCAGTTAAGAAAGAATGCTGGAAAATAGCACCCAGCGAATATAAGAAGGCGGCGATTTCGATTAAAGTCTTCAGGAGGTGGCTGAGAAAAAAATCGACTGCACTATAAGTACATATCACGCATTTTATGAAATACATTCTTGTGTTTAATTGATGAATGTTGATGGAAGATCGTTTTACTTTAATAATTTCTGTCATTGGCTCGTATCAAATTATCATGCAATACTGTAAAAATTTACTTGCTTGAAATATAACTATGATGCACTTAAGTTTTAGTGCTAAGTTATTTTTTCAATATAATTTTCTATCTTTTAGAATTTAATATTTTACTTGGTCTAATGCATAGATTGCGATCAGATTGCGTGTAACTTGTTATGGTAAATGTTGTCGGAAATTATGTCAGAATTATAAACTTATACCTTATATAGCAAATGTATAATATCTTTATATTTGGTATTAAAATTCCTTGGTTATTATATTTAATTATTGGTATCTATAATTAAAATTATATTGCTGGTGTTTATAATGAAGATTATCTGTATTCAATATATCACTCATTCAATATCTCGGTTAGGTTAAAAAATACTCAGTTTACTTAGTCTATGTACCTACACACATGGATTAATAAAAATGATTAATGATACTGCACCTGACTTATCGTTCAAGGAAATCTACGATTGGTTAAATGAAGGATGTGAATATGAGATTGTAAATTCAGATGGAAGCGTATCAATCTTTAAAGATGTTGCATTTAGTGATTTTACTAATGCATTAATTGAGATTGAAACTTTTGTACTTAAGGTTGTTAATGGTGATGATCCTGCTTTTGTATTGCTAGAGCGATTAATTGAAAGAAATGATTTAGTAATTGTTAGAGAGACTTTAGATCGACTACCGTTAGCCACTAACTTTATTTTTGTAATAAAGCTGTTTGAATACTTTTCTCCGGAGTATGAATATAGTCCACGCGTAGAACTATTCTTCAAATGTTGTTTTAAGCTCGATCTTGGTAAAGAGTGGTTTCTAAATCCTCTTACTTACACATCGAAACAGGGAAAGCGAGCATTCGCTCTTTATAACGATTTTCTTGATCTGATTCGTATTGAGTATAGATCAGCTGAATTTGATGGAAAGATTAGCGACAGGCAATATAACTCAGATCAAAATTATAAGAGTGCTGTTGATTTTGTAGAACCTATTCTTTCCCGTAGGCAATTGGTATTGCGTGTAGACCTGTACTATCTTCCTGAGCATGCTAACAACGTCACTTTGAGTGAAGCGAAAAGAGATTTCGAACACTTCTTGTATGTATTTAGGCGGAATAAAGGGTTTACTAAACACTTAAATGGATATTTATGGAAGTTAGAGTTTGGACATCAAAAGAAATTACATTTCCACATGCTATTTTTCTATGATGGGGACTATGTTAGAAATGATTCGTATTGGGCTAACAGAATTGGTTGCTACTGGAGGGATGTGATTACCTGTGGTCGTGGAAAGTTTTACAATGGCAATACGAAAGAGAACAAGTATAAATTTGAAAGGAATGGATGGCTTGGTATTGGCATGATTAATCGACGTCATGATGATCCAGAAAAAGATACAGGGAAGATCAAGCGTGATATATTGCTCAATAAGATATTGAAGTATATGATGAAATCTGAGCAATTTATACTTGCAAAGAAGCTATCTGAAAGCGGATTCAGGTTATTTGGTAAGGGACGAGGCTACAATATTCGTAAAGAGTAATGACGAGAGTTCTGCTTAGTCTTTGTAATGATTATGCAATGTCGGATATTAATAGCATCATGTTTAGAATGGGTTAATATACGATACAAGCCATTTATTGAGTTAGAGAAAGACAAGTGGGGTGATGGTATTGATTGGCGCTCAAAGATCGCTTCACGATACCTTAGGGGCTGCTGGTTGGGCTGATGTGGTTTAATCAAGATGGCTTTTCTGATTGTCTTTTGGTTATTATAGTCACGATGAGTTATGATCTACTGTTGATTTCATTTCCTTATTAGAATGCTACTAGTAATTTTTATTATATTTGTTTTTTATTTATATTAGAGTATTATGATAATGCATTTTTTAACTGAATTTTTAATTGGAGATTTATTATGAGTGACTTAGACGAATTGAATGAAATTGAATCCAATATTAAAGAGCTTCAAGAAAAAAGCTCTGAAATTAGAAATAGAATTAAAAATGAAGCCATTGCTCAAGCAAGAAAAATTATCTCTGATAATGGTTTGATTATTAATGATCTATTTGATAATTCTGTTAGTAAGGTCGTTAAAGCCAAAAAAGAGAAATCCACACCTGAGCCGTATTACGCTAATCCATCCAATCCTAGTGAAACTTGTCCAAAAATGGGTCGCAAGCCTAGCTGGTTTGATAAAGCGCTTGAATCTGGAATGAACAAAGACGAGATGAAGATAAATAAATAAACAATCATGCCTGTATGACAATCAACATTAATTCATTATTTTTATCATGTTGATGATGCATTTAAGTTGTTGTTTTAAAAATGATATATAGGTTATTTAGGGCTCAGCAGTGAGTCCTGGTGATCGAGGCGAGGTGTTGGTGTCATGAAGGGCAAGGGATGTGCGTAAGGCGATCCTAAAGGGCTTGATGATCTGTATCGTCAATTGGGAAATGAGCTGGGCTTATCTGGTTACCGTACAGACTGAGAAAAACAAGATAGAATCGATACCGGCACAGAACTTGGTTTGACGATCCGCTTTCGGGCGATGATTTTGATAGGCTGTCGGTCGGTTGTGTGCCATCAACAGTCGGTCGAGGTGTAGAATATCCAGCAAGAAAGCTGACGGTCGCAAACTGCTTTGACCTGAATATAGCTAGGTAATTGGCTCGCTGTATTGGGAGCTAAATGCAAAAGCTCTCAATCATCAGCCTGCGGAAATGTAATACTCATTAAATGTTCTGGCGACGTTAAACTGTTAATCGAATAGAATCGTCCGCAAATGACCGCAAGATTGATTACATCCACTTTACGCTTACTGCTTGTCGTGCTGATCAGCACCTTCATGTCGCCCAGCTTTTCGTGGGAGATGATGGATAGTCACAGCGAGGAGACAAACCTGTCGGTGATGGGCGACACAGCCCATTCTCAGATAATTGAAGCGCACCACCATCATCATGGTGGAGAAGACGATGCCGCACACAGTCAGATCGGTCATTTATTGAGCCACCTGCCAGCCGTGATGCATCGCATCGAAGTGACCAACGTATCCGTATCGACATCAACTGTTATTCCAATCGAAGTCTGCCCGTTTGTTCAGGCAGATACTATCCCGCCCTATAAGCCTCCCCGAAACTTCCTTTTCGTCTGACCCGTCTATGCTGCGCAAGCAGCATAGCCTGCGTTTTGTTGTACCAGACTGAAAAGGAATCATCATGTCGAGAGACGTTTCTCGAATCGGGATGGCGTTACTGCCAGCCCCGGTTTATCGACCGATAGCACTCGCCCCACTCATGGTGTTGATGCTGTCGATCGCCTGTATTGGATTATCTCAAGCGGAAAACTTGCCGCTACCTGAAACGCCGACCTTAACTGAGCGCGAGGCCGTGAGCAGCGCATTACTGCGTCCTGCCTGGGTGGATGCAGAAACGGGCAGAGTGGCGCAGGCAGAGAGCATCGTGACGGAAGCGTCGGCATTGCCTAACCCGGTTTTCTCCATCAGCCGTGACCGTCTAGCTATGGTCGGTGGCGACATCACCGAACGCTCTGTGCAAATTTCGCAGACGATTGACCTGTCCGGGCGTCGTTCGCTGCGGGTGGATGCTGCCACCCGGCGCTTGGATGCCGAAAAACTGGACGGACGAACTCGACGCTTCAACACCATCACCGACGTACGCCGAATCTTTGCCGAAACGTTGCATCGAAATAAAATTCAGTCAGCACTTGGATTATGGCTGACAAGAATCGAAAATGCATCCAGGATAACGGCACAACTTGCCAAGGCAGGTGAAGTGTCAGGTTATGACCGCCGCCGCATTCAGCGCGAAGCACAAACCACTCAAGCGCGACTGTCTGTGGCTCAGGCGGACGCGGCGCACAGTCGTGAAGCACTCGCTGTACTGACGGGCAAGAGGCAGGATGAAGTGATGCACCTGCTCGGCAATTTGCTTCCCGATGCCACACCTGCACTTGACGAGTTGCAAACAAGGTTGCGCCAACGTCCTGATCTGGAAAGCCTGCTACTTCAAACCAAAGCCTTCGAACAAGAATATCAGGCAGCACAACGCTTCTGGATTCCTGATCTGACGGTGGGTATCGGCCAAAAAACACTGGAAGAACCCACGCGCCGTGGCAGCGGAGCAATCGTTGGCGTGTCGTTTTCCATCCCCTTGTTTGATCGTAGTGAGGCGGCACAACAACGCAGCCAGGCCAAAGCGCAGACTCTTCGCTCCGAGCAGGCTTTAGCACTAAATAAGGCGGAAGCCGAACTGCGTGGCGCGTGGCACTTGGCAGATGAATTACGCAAAGCGGTATTGGCTTACCGCCATGACGTGTCGAACGACTCACAGAACTTGTCCGGCATAGCCGAAGCGGCCTATCGTTCAGGTGAGGCCAGCTTGCTTGAACTGCTTGACGCTTACCGCACCGAATTGGATTTTTCGACCACCGAACTCGATCTGGCTTTACGCGCTCGCTTGGCCCATATTGATCTTGAAACCTTGTCAGGAGCATCGACCTATGAATAAGCTCAAACTGTCTTTTATTGTACTGGTCGCGTTCGCACTGACTGCCTGCGCCCCCAAGATTGATCCAGCCATAACCAAGTCGGATGCTCACGCAGGCATGTCCATCACCCATTACACCGACACGACCGAGCTGTTCGTCGAATTTCAGAAGCTGGTCAAAGGCGAACAGGCCGCCTTCGCGGCACATACGACGCTGATTATTCCAGCGGGTTTTCAGGCTGTGACGACAGGAAAAATGACCGTCGTGTTATCCGGCGGCGGTCAGCCGGAAGAACGTGCAGAAGGCGGCATGAGTGCTTCACCCGGCATCTTCCGCATTGTCATTACGCCGCAATTTACCGGGAAGCGTCACCTGACTTTTCAGCTGCTCAGCGCCAAGGCTAATGTCTCGCATGATCTGGGCGAGATAGAGGTTTACGCTGATCGCCGGGCGGCCGATGCGGTAGCGCATGAATCGGCTACTGCGGGGAATATTGGTTTCAGTAAAGAACAACAATGGAAAATATCTTTTGCAAACACGCCGGTGGTTGAACAAGTCCTGCATGAATCTCTAACTGCATCCGCCACACTCAAGCCGCGAGCGGGTGGCGAAGCGGTCATTTCCGCTCCCGGTGTCGGTTTATTGCGTGCCGGATCAACGGGA
The DNA here is from genome assembly GCA_964410705.1 of uncultured Gallionella sp. Lineage (GTDB taxonomy): Bacteria > Pseudomonadota > Gammaproteobacteria > Burkholderiales > Gallionellaceae > Gallionella. The sequence goes on along the minus strand of CAYPIG010000003.1, from coordinate 30,480 downwards.
TTTCCGCAGATCGGTATGCCGGTGAAAGTCGGGCAGGTGTTGGCTTATTTTTCACCCAGACTGGGAGGCGAAACCGATGCAGCGATGCTGGAACTTGCAGTCAAACGCAGCAGCATCGAAGCAGAAGAAGCAAATCAGGCGCTGATACGCATGGAAGGATTATTCAAGGCTGAGGCCATCCCTGAGAAAAAATTAAGGGAGACCCGTACCCGCGCACATCTCGCGGCTGCGGAGCTTGACGCGGCACAACATCGGCTGAATACCTATTCTGGCGGAAACGGCGGCATTCCTCTTAAATCGCCGATTAACGGTACGGTAGTTGCCGTGGGCGGTGCAGTCGGTGCTGCGGTAACGGACGGGCAAATGCTGGTTCACATTGCCGATCTCGACAAGCTGTGGCTGGAGGTGCGCATACCGGAAAGTGATCTGGGTAGATTCACCCAGCCCTCTGGTGCTTTCTTCAGTCTGGAGCGTGAAGAACAGGCGCGCGTGCTTGAAGTAGATCGCAATACTCGTCTTATCGCTTTTGGTGGTCTGGTAGATAAGGATAGCCGCACCGTGCCTGCCATCTTTGAGTTCGACAACACCAAGGGGCGTTTGCGCGCCGGAATGAACATGCGTGTTGGGATTTGCACTGGACGCACGGAAAAAATGCTGGCCGTTCCCGCATCGGCAGTGATTGATGACAACGGCATGGCCGTGGTTTATGTGCAGAAAGAGGGGGAGTCGTTTGAGCGACGCGTCATCGAACCCAGTATTAAAGAGGGTGACTGGGTCGGAATACGTTCGGGAGTCGCTGCGGGTGAGCGAGTTGTGTCGAAGGGTGCTTTCCAGGTCAGACTGGCAGCCACTTCTCCGGCGATGCTCGGTCACGGCCACGCGCATTAGGGAGAAATAATATGATCGCTGCCATCATTCGTAACTCCTTGTCTAATCGCCTGGTCGTTCTCGTTACTGCCGCACTGCTGCTGGCATGGGGTGGCTGGCAAACCGCCCGCATGCCGGTGGATATTTTTCCTGACCTGACTGCGCCCACTGTTACGATTTTGACCGAAGCGCACGGCATGTCGCCGACTGAAGTCGAGAATCTGGTCACCTTTCCGATTGAAACGGCAATCAATGGCTCGCCTGGAGTCCGCCGCGTGCGTTCCAATTCCACGGTGGGTCTGTCGGTGGTGATCGTCGAATTCGACTGGGGGACTGACATCCTGAAGGCGCGGCAGATCGTTTCCGAAAAACTGCAGGTTGCCCGTGCCAGCTTGCCGCCGGATTTGCCGCCGCCGCAGATGGTTCCCGCCGCATCCATCATGGGCGAGATCATGTTCGTTGCGCTGACATCCGATGTGCATAGCGGCACCGAGTTGAAGAGTACCGCTGACTGGGTGTTGCGTCGCCGCATCCTTGCCGTGCCGGGCGTGGCCGAAGTCATCACCATCGGCGGTGATGAAAAGCAGTATCAGGTAACGCTCGTACCGGAACGATTGGCGAGTTACAAGGTGACGGTGGACGAAGTGGTGCGCAGTCTGCGCGCTACCAACCAGAATGCTTCCGCCGGATTTTACAAGGAAGGCGGACAGGAATATCTGATTCAAGGCGTGGGCAGAATCCAGAAAACAGAGGACATCGGCGATACGGTTGTGGTGATGCGCGCAGGTCAGCCGGTACTGGTTCGTCATCTGGGCGAGGTCGCAATCGGCACAGCGCTTAAACGCGGCGCGGCTGCGCACAATGGCAAACCGGCCATCATTCTGGCGATTCAGAAACAGCCGATGGCGAATACCCTTGAACTGACCCGGCGGCTGGATGAAACTTTTTCTACGCTGCAGGCCAGTCTGCCGCAAGGCATGGAAATAGATAGTCACATTTTCCGGCAAGCGGATTTCATCGAACGATCCATATCCAACTTGCTGGAGACCTTGCGCGACGGCGCGATTCTAGTGATCGCCATCGTTTTTGTTTTTCTGCTGTCTGCTCGTGCCACCGCGATCACGCTGATCGCGCTGCCTCTGTCGCTGGTCACGGCGATTCTTATCATGCAGGCGATGGGTGCCACGCTCAATACCATGACCCTGGGCGGGCTGGCTATCGCGCTGGGCGCATTGGTTGATGATGCCATCGTGGTGGTTGAGAACATCACGCGCCGACTCAAAGAAAATATCGTCCGCCCCGCGAACGAGCGGCATACAAGCAGCGAGGTGGTGTTCGCTGCGACGCGCGAGATTCAGGGTTCCATTGTTTTTGCCACGCTCATCATCATGTTGGTATTTGTGCCGATCTTTTTCCTGGAAGGGGTGGAAGGCAGGATGCTGGCACCGTTAGGTCAAGCTTATGTGGTGGCGCTGGCGGCATCCTTACTGATGGCGGTCACGGTCACTCCGGTGCTGGCGGTGCTGTTTCTGCCGCAGTCCAAGGGAGTCACTTTGCATCAGGAGCCTAAATGGCTGGTGACGATGAAAGCGTATTACAGTGCGGCTTTGAGCCGGGTGGTGGCGCATTGGAAACCGGTCACGCTGCTTGCCAGCACGGGGTTTTTGCTTGCCCTTATCGCCTTGAGTTTTGCCGGGCGCGCTTTCTTGCCTGACTTCAATGAAGGCAGCTTGACGGTGAGTATCTCCACCCTGCCGGGCACTTCACTGGAAGAATCGGATCAATTGGGGCAGCGCGTCGAAGCGGCTATGCTGCACCATCCCGAGGTTGTTACCACTGCGCGGCGTACCGGACGTTCGCCCGGCGATCCTCATGCGATGGAAGTTCATGCTTCGGAGATCGAGGCAAGCCTGGAGATAAAAGATCGCAGCAAGGAAGCGTTTCTTGCCGCACTACGCGCTGATCTGTCTGCCATTCCCGGTCTGAATGTCGTGATTGGACAGCCTATTTCGCATCGCATCGATCACATGCTTTCGGGAACCCGTGCCAATATTGCCGTGAAGATATTCGGCCCCGACCTCTATGAATTAAGGCGTATCGGGGAACAGGTAAAAACTCAGGCCAAAGAGGTACAGGGAGCGGTGGATGTGGCGATGGAACAGCAGGCGGACATCCCGTTTGTCTTGGTGAAGTTCCGGCGTGATGCCATTGCACAGTATGGACTGTCCGTCCGCGAGGTCTCCGACGCGATCGAAACCGCTTTTGCCGGGCTGGAAGTGTCGCGAGTGATGGAAGGTCAGGCCTCTTTCCATCTGGTGCTGCGTTTTGATCCTGCCGTTCGGGAATCGATGGAAGCGATTTCCAGCACCTTGATCACCACGGCGAGCGGTGCGCGATTGCCGCTCTCGGCACTGGCTGAAGTCAGAAAGGACAGGGGGCCAAATCTGGTCAGCCGCGAATCCGTACAGCGCAAGATCGTGGTGATGGCCAACGTGGCCGGACGCGATCTGGCCGGAGTGGTGGAAGATATTCGCAGCCGTGTCGCGGCGAATGTGAAACTGCCCGCCGGGTATCACATCGAGTATGGCGGACAGTTTGAGAGTGCTGCCGAAGCCACACGGGTACTGGGTATTTTAAGTGCGCTGGTGCTGGTGGGCGTATTTATGCTGCTCTATCTGGCCTTTCATTCAGTACGAGATGCGGCCGTGGTGATGCTCAATCTTCCGCTGGCGCTGATCGGCGGGGTATTCGGCATGTTCGTATCCGGCGGGGTGTTGTCAGTCGCCACGCTGATCGGTTTTATCGCGCTGTTTGGCATCGCGGCGCGCAATGGCGTAATGATGATTGCACATATTCGTCATCTGAGCGAAACAGAGGCAACCTTGAAACCGTTGGAACTGGTGGTGCGTGGCGCGACTGAGCGGCTCGTTCCTATCATGATGACCGCGCTGGCTGCTGGTTTGGCACTTGTGCCACTGGCGCTCGCCTCCGGTCAGCCAGGTAGTGAAATCCAGGCTCCAATGGCAATCGTTATTTTGTTTGGCCTTGTTTCTTCAAGCATACTCAATATGTTCGTGGTGCCGTCTCTGTACTTGAGGTTCGGTTCTATCCGGCATACGTTCAATGACGATTTAACCTTGCGTCACCGTGCCACAGATGTTGAATAATAAAACGAAATACAGCGAGAATCTTAGTCATATCATGGCTGACGGGTTCGCTGGCGATCTTGATGAGATGGGGTATCCAGAGTTCCTGTTTTATCCATGATTCTGCTGTGTGTTAATGCTCGGTTGGGAAAATCGTGCTTTCATTGATTCATGAGATAAGCGAAATCTTATTGCCGTCGATACTGAGTGTGCCCTGATCGCTAAGTCGCTTCAAGGTACGATAAAGCGATTCATGGCTTAACCCTAGCTCAGATGCCCACGCTTTGCGAGGTTGGTTCAAAGTGACGGCATCATTGATGCCTTCGGACTCAATGTAATGAATGATTCTGTCTGCTGCGCCATTCAGGTTTAGTCGCTCACATTGGGCGCGCAGTTTTCGTACTTCACGGGCAAGCTGCTCAATCCAAACATTGCGAAAAGCTACATTTTGATCTAGCGCGGTACGGAATGCCGCAAGCGGGAAACATAGCAGAACGCCTGTTTCGGCTGCCAGCCCGTCACAATGATACGCTGCACTGCCAAGACTGGCCTCGGCGAAAAATCCGACACGTGAGCGTTGTAAAACGATTTTTGTGCCGCGTACGTCGTGACGAATCAGTTGCACCTCACCCTTTACGACGCAAAATAAGTTGCGCACGGAGTCGCCAATTCTGAACAGGCTATCACCCGCCGTCATATTTCGGCATTGTGTTACCTGACGCAGCTCATTTGGTACGTGCTTCAAGAATGGTTGGGATTCAATCAGTAGTGTCCAGTCCATGTGATGTTGTCGGGAAGATTGATATGATCTGAATCATAACAGGTGAATAGCCTGCTACCCAATAATACAGTCCGCCGAAAAATGCGGGATTTACTGTACATCACTTTTGGGGACATAATTAAATGAAAAAAATTTCTGCGCTGTTTGCAATCTTGTTTTGTGGCTATCTGACCATGAGCCAGTCCATCGCTGATGAAGGCGCTGCTATGGATCATCATGCCATGCACCATCAACACATCATGGATGAACGTCTTTCTCTTGGCCTGTCACCGGAAATGAAACAGCATCAATTGAAAAATATGCGCTCACATGTGGTTGCTATTCAGTCCATTGTTGGTCATCTGGCGAACAATGAGTTCGATCAAGCTGCACAAGTTGCGCATTCTGAACTCGGGCTGACAGAAGAGATGCGAAAAATGTGCTCAACTATGTCGGACAATGAAAAATTCAGGCAACTCGGTTTGGCGTTCCACCAGAGCGGCGATGATCTGGGTGATACCCTAAAAAAGAAGGATATGAAGAAATCGCTGGAAGCACTGCAAACCACTATGGGCTATTGCGTGCAGTGTCATGCGACATTCCGCCAATAATGTCTTTGTATATGGCTCAACTATGCGAGTGGCTGATCTATAGATGTTGATGGGGGAGATTTGGCATGCTGCATCAACTCCTGATTTGCATGCCGAATCACCGCAACCCCGGAAGACAGCGCCAGCCACGCCATGATAGCGGCCACGAGCAGATCAGGCCAGTTGCTTCCGGTACCGAACACGCCAGCGGCGGCCAACATTACCGCGACATTGCCTATTGCATCGTTACGGCTGCACAGCCAGACAGAGCGCATGTTGGCATCGCCATCGCGGAAGGTGTAAAGCATCAGGGCGACACCGCCGTTAGCGAACAATGCCAGCACCGCGATGGCACCCATGGTCATGGGTTCTGGCGGGATGCCGTTGATTGCAGCCCACCCAGCTTTACCTAGCACGAACAAGCCGAATGCCGCCATTGACAGACCTTTCACCATCGCGGCGCGTGATCGCCACGCCAGCACCATGGGCAGCACGGCCAACGTGATTCCGTAATTGGCGGCATCACCAGCAAAGTCCACTGCATCCGCTAACAACGATACCGAACCTGACTGTAAGCCTCCGACAATTTCGATGGCAAACATCGCGGCATTGATAATCAGCGCAATCCATAGTGCCTTACGGTAGCGGGGGCTGACGCTGGTTTGTGCGGTGCAGGCCGAATCGCAGCAACTGACTAACATGATCCACTCCTTGAAATTTTTTGTCGGTTTGCATTACACACCCTGTAGCCACTTCAGTGTCAAGCAGGTACCATGAACGATCAGTAATTATTTTATGAGGGTGTCATGGATACCACCATGCGTATTGGCGAGTTGGGTCGGGCTATTGGTGTCGATGTCGAAACGATTCGCTACTATGAGAAGGCTGGCTTGTTACCCAACCCTGCGAGAAGTCAAAACGGTTATCGCGCCTACGGCTCAGCACATCTTGAACGGCTTGCATTTATCCGCCATTGCCGTGCGCTGGATATTGCACTAGCCGACGTGAAGCGGTTGCTGGATTTTGTTGAACATCCGAATGCAGCCTGCGAAGGCATTGACCTTTTAATCGACGCGCAACTGGATCGGGTACGGGCGCGACTGAAGAGTATGCTGGCACTGGAACAGCAACTGGCCGCTTTGCGTGGCCGCTGCGGTGAAAGACACTCGGCAGGAGAATGTGGCATCCTTCATGAACTGGTTGCCGCAGCACATGGTGAAGCCTGTGCCTGTCATTCAACGCAACAGTACGATCAATCCACCTGCTAACGGATCAAGCAGATACCCACGTGCCAGCATACGTTGCATAATGCACAAACTTCATTGATTGCGAGCATATTACGGTGACTTGGTTGATTATCAAATACTCGCTGACAGCGGCCATCATTGCCGCAGACTAATTAATAGGGAGGTGGATAATGAAACTCGGTATTGTGATCTACTCGAATGACCCCGAAACTGTCTGGAACGCATTCCGCTTGGGTGTGTTTTCTTTGAAGCAAGGTGATGCAGTTTCTATATTTTTGTTGGGAAAAGGTGTGGAAGCTGAATTGCTAGCCACTGAAAAATTCGATGTCCTCGGTCAGATGCGAAATTTTGTAGAGGTAGGTGGTGCAATTCTGGCTTGTGGCACTTGCCTGAAATTACGCCAGTCAGCGGCTTCTGATATTTGTCCTATGTCCACAATGCAGGATTTGCATACGCTGATCCGTGATTCGGACAAAGTGCTGAGTTTTTAAGGAAGTTACATATGGATAGCAAGCAACATTGGGAACAGGTTTATGCAACCAAGGCCTCTGATTCGGTTAGCTGGTTTCAGGAACATGCCGATCAATCGCTTCGGCTGATTCACAACACGGGGTTGAGTAAAGACGCCGCGATTATCGACGTAGGTGGCGGAGCCTCTACACTGGTTGATGATCTTGCATCAGAGGGCTTTAGCGACTTAACCATACTTGATTTGTCTGGAGCTGCACTTACCGTTGCCCGGCAGCGTTTGGGAAAACGTGCGGATGCCGTGCACTGGATGGAAGGTGATATTACGCATGCTGAATTTCCTGTACATTGTTTCGACATCTGGCATGATCGTGCGGTATTCCATTTTCTGACTGCCCCTGCTGACCGCCAAGCTTATGTTGAGCGGGTGATGCGTTCAGTTCGTCCAGGCGGTCATGTCATTGTTGCAACTTTTGCAGAGGATGGCCCGGAAAAATGCAGTGGCCTGCCTGTGATGAGATACCAGCCTGAAAGTTTACACGCTGAATTCGGTGATGCGTTCCTGTTGGTCGCACACGAAAAGGAGGTGCATCACACCCCGTTCGGCACTGATCAGCAGTTTGTCTATTGTTATTGCCGCAAAGGGAATAGTTAACGTATCAAGTTTGATTGCGACCACCCCTTATGTTTCGTGAGAAGATATTTTTCGCTGAATTGACTGCCAGAAAGCTGCCCGTCGCAAACGACGGCATCGTCTCGATAGGAGGCGTTCACGTCCATCCGGTTTCGGGCAGCCAATTTGATTGATGCGGGGCTGTTTTCTGTACGCATCATGGCTGGTGTAAAATGCCGAAAAATCATGCTGACCAATAAAAATGACACGTTCCGAATTGATTCAACGCCTTGCCGAGTTACACCCGCAGCTCAAAATTAGCGATGCCGAACTGGCGGTCAAGGTCATTCTAGAAGCCTTGTCGAACACTCTCTCTCAAGGTGGTCGCGCTGAAATCCGTGGTTTTGGTAGTTTTGGCCTGAACTATAGACCTCCTCGCCAGGGTCGTAATCCAATGAACGGTGATAAGGTCGCAGTGCCTGCCAAATACGTGCCGCATTTTAAGGTCGGAAAAGATCTTCGCGAACGAGTGAACAAAAACTAACATGGCCATTGAATCTATCCCTGAGTTTTCTGCAGATGCTGCCAAATTATGGGCAAAACTGTCTGTTGAAAGCAAAAAAAGACTGTTGTCTAACGTCTGGTGCAGTAAATGCGGACATGCGGTCACGATCACTAATTTCACCGGCGTAGTGAAAGCCGGTGATTTGCTGCTGGTCGGAAAATGTGCTGAGTGCCAGAGTGATGTGGCCAGACTAATCGAATCAAACTAAAAAAGGTAAGCACGATCAAGATTGGAAATGGTGGCGCGTGCTTCACCCTTATAGGCGAGCACGCGGGTTATCGTTTTTTTGAAAGGCCAATCAAAGCTACGCAGCTACCCGTTCGTTGCCAGCCAGCTTATTTGTCAGCGTGGTTGGCATTGGCACGATGGACTGACTGGATACTGCACCTGCTGTCGCATCTGGATAAAACTCTTCAACGATTGCAGGTGCCTCGTCCTCGCTATCTTCGAATGCGCCGTTGTTTAAGCCCATTCTGGCGGCTTGCTCAAGCGCTTTGATGCTCACGCCAGCCTGCTCGGACTTGATCCCGTCAGCGACCGCCTGACTGACTGCATCCTCCAAACTGATACCGTCACGCAGACATAAATCCACGTAGTACACTGGTGCGCGGTGTGACTGAGTGGTTGATTTTGCACGAAGTTTTAGTTGCAATGGCAGATAGCGCGTATTGCCAGCACTGACCGCTTCAAAATACTGAAGTCTAGCTGTCAGAGTACGGATGGAATTAAAGCCAGTCGTCCGAAACACGAATGACGACAATTCCTCATCCTGCCCGTCAATTGCCACATTCAGCCTGCCATACGGCTTGCATCCGCCTGCTTTCGCCATCGAACAACCATCAGGTGATGCACAAGCAACATCAGCGATACCATCCTCCGTGACACGTTTTGCCGCCTCGCCATTCCCAACGCAGATTGGTCTGCCTGTATTCCGGTCAAACAGACTGTATTCAGCACGCAGATTCAGATCACTACTATTGAACAGCACCTTGACCGGTATCGAGCGAATCTTGGCATTGGCTGTGCCTTCATTCAGCTTTGCGTGTAGCGGATGAAGCAACCACCCATCGCGATTTTGAACCTGCGTGGTGATCGTGAAGCAGTCATCTTTCTCCGGCAGGCGCTTACCGTTGCGTTCCACGACCTTGCCGATGGAAATCCGCCCAATAATCGGCGGTGTTATTGCCAGTCCCTTGATCATGATTTTTTCTCCTAGTTTGTTGAGTTCAAAAAACAAAATTCCCCATCAGGATTGCTGAGGGGGCTATATGAGGCTGTTTTGTAAAACGTGCTGATTGATACCTCTATATATAGGTATGCCGAGATCACTACTTGCCGACCTGTACTAGGAAGCGGCGAGAACCCAGCTTGGGTATTTCATAGGGTTTTACCCAATCAGGATGTTCGTCTGCCAGTCGCTTGAAATCGGTGGTAATGGAATCCTTCGATTTGCGCCAACTGATTTTGCCGTCACTCAGTACCGCACCGCTGGCAAAGCCGAGACGTTCTTGCAATCGCTGCTTGAGCAATTCTTCCTGCTCTTCGGCTGATTCGCGCTGCTGACGGCAAGCCCAATAATCAGAAAATAGCCGATTCATATCGGTGTCATCGCGGCAATCCAACGTTTCACCACGATCAGATGGAAACAGACTGGCCAAGGCACGACCACTGGACTCACTGCCATCAACCGCTGGAGGCACATCGTCAATCACGCATTGCCAAAACTGCGCTTCACGCTTGATCAGATCAGCCATTTTGTCGTGGTCAGGCAGGATGCGGTACACCCTGAAATCCTGTCCGCCGATCAGTACGGCGACGTCACACCAAGCCTTTCCAGTGACTGCTAACTGGTGCAGCACTTGGCATTGATACGATTCGGGTACACCTTCTTCCCAGAATTTGGCAGAATTTACGCCAGCCGTTTTAACTTCCAGAATGCCGTTGCCGTCGGTAGGGTGCTGAACTGAGCGATCCAAATTAGCCAACATGAAGGGGTAATCGGGATTCTGCAGGACTGCATTGAGCCGTCTGACCTTGGTGCCGGTTCGCTGGGCATAGACATTGGCGATAATATGTTCCAACGTTGTCCCCCAAAACACCGCATCGTTTGCTGAAATATCTGTTGCCGCCTGACGTTCGGTTTTCTCCAACCATAGCTCAAGTGGACTTTTGTAAGGCGATATACCGACCGCTACCGCAGCATCGCTACTGCCAATGCCTTGACCGCGTACCGCTAACCATTCTTCACGGCTCATATTTTTCGTTGATACCAAACGGACTGCATTTCCTCTTTTCATTTGAATTCTCCTGATAGAAATTAAAACGCCCAGAGCGCAATGCCCTGAGCGTATATGTTTAACTGCCGACAAATGGAGCTACGCAGCTAAGGCTAGCGCCGCTTCAAAACCGCGCTGTTTGATTTGTGAACCTTGCCCGAACCATGCAGAGTCGAGTCTGTAGTCCTGATTTCGTGCGCGACGATGAGTGTCCACGAACTCGGTCACGCCATTGAGCAAGCCCCACGCAGTGCCATTCGCTGCTGGCATCTTGCTACCCTTACCTTCACCGGCATAAAGGTTATAGACAGTCTGGATCGCTTTCTGGTTAGGCTGGTCTTGAAGCGGAACGTCTGGATCGCCGAGGACATTTACAAGGTAGGACATCACCTCGAATTTGTTGACGGGACGATTTGACATCGCTTTAATGGAACGGCTGAATTCATCCCAGGCGGTAACGCCAAGACCCAGTGATTGCTTCACTGCCACAGGATCAAACGTGGTCGAATGCGGTACGCGCACCGCACCGAGATTGTCGCCAACGGCCATTTGCAGGGTGTTATTGCACACGACACGGATGCTGGTGAATTGCGCGGTAGTTGCGAGTGAGCCATCGCAGGAAGTGGCTAGAAGCAGATAACCTTTCACCTTATCCATGCCAGACAACATCATTTCGTCACCGGTTCTGGCTAATGCCCACAGTTTTTTTCCGCCCTTTAAAACACCGGCAGTTTCCAATTCAAATCCACTGACGGATACCAGATCGCGGTAGAAGCCGAGTACATCATGGGGTTGCACGACTTTGTATCGTTTGGATACTACCGACAGAGGTTCGTAGGTATCTGAGCGATACAGAACGGTCGCATCCTTATTGCTGCGAAGGTTCAGCATGCTTCCGTTTTCCGTTGCAGCATTGAACAGTACGTCTGTTTGTTTGATTTCCCAGTCCATGCCAGCTGCGCGTTGCCAGACTTCAATCGGCTGGTTAGCCGGTAATTGGTTGCCGAGACCATGCCAAGGCGTTGCGCCGATGAAAGCCATGTCGGATGCGTTCATGAGTTCGTGTGCCATTTGAATTCCTTTCAATTTATATGCGTAACAATGCCGCTGAGTAAATTCAGCCTGACAAAGTGGTGCGTGAGGGGTTTTGTGGTATGTAACGGAGTGTCGCGGACTGCTGAGACTGGTGCTGGTTACAACGGATTGCAGTAATGCCGTTTTGCTCTGGTGATTGATCCGCCAGACTTTCAGTTGCGATTTGCACAGAAGGTGTGATCGCACATCAGGCATTGGTAATTGTCCAGAATGGTGTCATCGACCACTTCGCCTAATCTTGCCCCAGCTGCACAGCCAGCAGTACCGCCGATCAATCCACCGATAATTGCACCAAATAGACTGCCGAGTGGACCTGCCATCATACCGACGGCAGCACCTATTTCAGCGCCACCAGCAGCGGAACTGATACCGGCAGCCGTGCCAGCGACAGCGCCGATTGTGCCGCCAGTCTTTTTTCCATAGTTACGAAGTTTTACATGACTGGATTCGCAGTGTGGGCAGCAAATACCGCCTGTGTAGCTGAAGTTATTGTCGTTTTGCATAGTGACTCCTTGGTTTGGTTGGGTTATGGAAGAACGTGCTTCTGGCATCAGCTTGTACGGGAAGCATGGTCAGTGTCTGTCTTCATGTTCTGGGTGTATTTTGCAAAGGCAATCGTGGAGAGCACACCTACGGCAAAGACAATCGTAAAGGCTGCCAGCATTTCAAGCGGTGAATTTCCGGTAATCATGAACGCTCACCAACCTGCCGGTTCCCTGCGCAAGCCTCTGGCTTAAACTTGAGCTGACCGATAATGCAGGCGCTGATTTCTTGGTCTCGACGTTTGCCACGATAGACAGGCTGATACAGGCTTCCTCCCTCGTTGGCGTACAGATATTCGACCTCTATGATGTCACCTGTAACTGGCACATCATGGTTCGGCGGAATGGTCACATTTCCCACCGGTGTCATTTGATCTACTGTGGCGTTGGGATGGATGCTGAGCTCCAGCAGTCCAAGCTGGACGCTTCGCCGGTCAGGATTGATTGCCAGTACGCAGCAGGTAGCGGATTCGGTGAATTTGAATTTCAGCCAATTTCCACCGGAGTTCGGACGACCTTCAGTTACAGGACAATTCGTTCGTTTGAATACAATACCCTCACCATTGCTCGCTACAACCTCATTCCACAGATCACCTTTCTGATCCGTTGTGACCGCTATCGGTACGGCTTTGATGTGCCGGCATTTGGACAGTGCTGATTCAGCTAGACGCATCCGCTCAATCCAAGGCAAGTCGTGAATCGGTTGGCCTCGATGAATATGCAGATCAAAAACATGCAGAATGTCACCGATAATTTCACCGTCAACGAGAATCGCACCGCACATATCGTCGATTGCTCCCAGCTCATCCGCAATGGCTTGAGGTAACGGCACGATCAGCCCTCGCCGGTTGATTCCGATGACGTAACCATTCTCAGCGTGAGCAGCATGTCGTTCACCGTCCATTTTTTCCTGTGCAGCCCAGTTGTGGTCGGTTACCAGGCCCATTGCTTCATGCTCGGTGATTGGATTGAGCAGTTGCGGCATAAAGTCCGATTTGATACCGGCATGCGCAGTATTTTGAAATGCAGATCCAGATACATCTGGTGTGTAGCCCTTGGCGGTTTTTTCTTTGACCAGTTTGTCGAAGATCCGTTTGGCTTCAGTAAAATCGACAGGTGTGCTGGTTTTAGTGCCTGTGGTCAATGCGCCACCACGCCGACCGTAACGGAAATTGACGACATTGCCGCCGACGACCTCGACGATTTCAACGTGATATTCTTTATTGCTTCGACCTTCAGTGAAATACAGGCTGGTTTTTACGATTGCACTCATGGCGTTCTCCTGAATAAAAAATGGCGTAAAAAAACCCACGACCGAAATGGTGCGTGGGATTGGTGGGGGATGTGGCTGAGTTGTGGACTAGCTACACATTCGTAATATGTGGCTGAAATTATTTTGAATCGTCGTAATGTCTTTGATGGAAGGGGAGTCTTCCTTGATTTAACTGATGTTATTGAGATTTAAGTGGTGTGGGTCGTAGAGCAGGCCAGTTTAAAAATATTGTACTGACACATGTTTTGAAGGAGGTGGCGCAACTTTGTGCTGCCAGACCTTTATCTCAACCAATCAAGATAGGATCCAAAAAATGTCCATTATTTTCAATTATGCGCATCAGGATAAAGCGTTTGTCGATCAACTCATAAATCATCTTAGTCTTACCCACAGAGAAGTCTGTATGGAATTGAGTGAGTTTTATGAAAATGATGAATTGATTGAACGAATTAAGAATTCAGCCGATGGTTCAAAAGCGTTAATCGTCATTATTTCCAAAACTTCAGTAGGGTTGGGATATGGGAGTGGTTTCCTTCCCGCTAATTTGATGTTTGAGCTTGAAAAGAAAGATGCGGTCATCATTCCCGTTATCATTGAGGACTGCGATGTTCCAGACTTTGCGCAAAGCATGCCGGTTGCGGATTTCAGAACAGATATTTGTGTTGGGCTGGATTCCATCCTAGACGGACTGGATAGGCTGAGCAATTTGGAAATAGCAAAAAATTGTGTGCTTCCGTGTCACATTGAGGGGGCAAGGGATTGTTGCAATGATGATGGGAAATTATTTCTTCTGCTCAGTTCATTTTTTCTGGTTCAGCGTTACGGTTATTCCTGCTGCAGTGTCCATATTTGTGGCAATTCGGTCGCAACAAGCGTGTTCAGGAAAAATCCCGATAAAATTGAGGCGAAACTTCACGTACATAGAATGCTTAATGCCTATCTGGCTGCGCGCGATATGAACACTCTTGGGCTTGTGGATGAGTCCTTTGACAGTGGGCCGTTTGTAATTGATGGATTATCCTTTGGCGAGAAATATGTGGCGCGGATCCGAGTAAAAATCCTTGCAGAGTCTTTGAGAAGAGATATCCCTGTTGATATCCCCGATTTAATCGATATGCTTTACAGGGAAATATCCGCCTCACTTTAATCGATTGCTTATATTCATTGCTGGTTTGGCTCTATTGCGGTGCCATGCCAGCAAGCCTGTTTAAGATATCTGTATGCGGTTGCCGCACTTATATTCAACCATGCATGGCAAATGACAGGCTCTCTGGATCTCCGGTGCTCATGTGATGAGCACGCGAACATCAATCAGAACGCACGCCTGTTGCAGTGCGGTTTTCAGCAAAAAACCTCCCGATGGTCGATGTTTCACCTCTTGGTGTGACAGTCAGCTATACTCGGGTAAGCAGATGGTCAAATTGCAGAAAACTGACTTTTGATGCATCCGGTTCGTGCCATCAGCAGTCCGTCGATATTGGAAATTGGCCGCCAGAAACCTGACCGTCACGACCAGCAGGAAGGTGTCAATGCGGAGACTCGACAAGCGTATAAATCTCGAATAGTGTTTTCAGATAGCCCCCTCCTTGACAGGTCAAATAAATGCCATTAGGATAGCGAGTAATTAATTACTTACTTACTTACTTACTTGATTTATTCTTCAGGCAGGATTATGTCGAAACTCAGATTAAAAATGGTTCTGCTAGGCGCGCTGTTGATTTCAGTCTTTGCGTGGGTGATATTGACCAAAGGACCCTTGGCGCCCGTCAACGTCACCACTGAAAGAATTCAGACGGAAACGCTCAGCCCTGAGGTATTTGGCGTGGGTATTGTTGAAGCCCGGCACAGTTACGCAATTTCACCCGTGATGACAGGCAGAATCAGCACACTCTTGGTCGATCAGGGAGATCAAGTGCAGGCGGGTCAGGTTGTAGCGGAACTTGATCCGATTGATCTTGTTGAGAAACTGACGAGCAGTCGATTGGTGGGTGAACGCGCTGCCAATTCAGTCAAGGTAGCCGAAGCTCTGTTAGTACAGTCGCAAAGTCAGGGCAAAACGATGGCGGCCTCGTATAAAAGATACAGCGAATTGCAAGCGCAAGGTTTTGTCAGTCGGGAACTGCTGGATGCCAAACTGAACGAAAAAACGGCAGCGTTTGCCGCCATTGATGCAGCGACCGCCTCATTAGCCGCTGCTAAACGGGATCAATCCAGGGCGCAATCCGATGCGGCAGGCGTGGTGCGTCTGCGTGAACAAACCCGCCTGACCAGTCCCGTGAGCGGGATTGTTACAGCGAAGCTAGTCGAACAAGGTGCGATTATTGTTCCCGGACAAACGGTACTTCAGGTGATAAAACCCGATGATCTTTGGGTCAAGACCCGCATTGACCAAAAGCAGGCGGGAATGATCAGGGCAGGCCAAAAAACAACTATCGTGCTGCGCTCTCGTCCACAAACCAGTGTATCAGGCGTGGTTGAGCGGATTGATTTAATCAGCGATGCCGTCACGGAAGAACGCATTGTGAATGTTTCTGCGCCAGAGTTGAATGCCAGCCTCGGCGAATATGCTGAAGTCACCATTAAACTACCCGTTCAGGAAAATGCACGATCCATCCCTACTGCGGCGGTCAAACGGATCAATCAACAAGACGGTGTCTGGGTGTTGCAAGACGGTCAACCTAAATTCAAGCCTGTCAAAATCGGCATCTCGACGCTCAGTGGTCGCACACAAATACTGGATGGAATCGCTGATAGCGATGAGGTAATCGTCTACAGCCAGCAGGCGATGAAAGAAGGCATGAAACTGAAGGTCGTTGCGGAAATCGCGAGGAACTGAGCGTGATCAATCTTGCCAGTCGCGACATTTTGCATGGGTGGGGAAAATTCGTCTTTACCGGCGTGGGACTGGGGTTGTTGATCGGTGTAACGCTGACCATGGCAGGGGTCTATCGCGGCATGGTGGATGATGCTCGCGCCATGATAGACAACGCCGGTGCCGACCTTTGGGTGGTTCAGCAAGATACGCTGGGACCTTATGCAGAACCCTCCAGCATTCACGATGATGTGGCGCGCGACCTGTCAGGCCAGGAAGGAGTTTGGGCAGCGGGAAATGTGACCTACCTGACCATGCAAATTCAACAAGGCGGCAAGGATGTGCGCATCATGTTGGTCGGCATCGAACAAGGCATGCCCGGTGAGCCTGCCTATCTGGTGGCCGGGCGTCCGATTACCCATACACACTATGAGGCGCTGGCTGACATCAAGACGGGACTGACACTGGGTGAGCGCATCCAGATTCGCCGCCACGCATACACGGTCGTGGGGATAACGCGACGAATGGTTTCATCGGGCGGCGATCCGATGGTATTCGTACCGCTCAAGGATGCTCAGGAGGTGCAGTTCCTCAAAGACAACGATGCGTTGCTGAATGATCGCGCCAGGACAACTGCGAATCCTGCGTTTAACCGTCCTGGCGTGCCGGGATTGCTGGATGCCGTTCTGGCTAACCAGATCAGCAGTCACATGGTCAATGCGGTGCTGGTGCGCATCAAAGCCGGACACGATGGTCAGGAAGTGGCACGCCAGATACGACGCTGGAAACATTTACAGGCGTATACCAAAGACCAGATGGAGGAAATTCTAGTTGCCAAACTGATTGCCACATCGGCCAAACAAATTTTCATGTTTCTGGTGATTTTATCCGTCGTCAGTGCCGCGATTGTGGCTTTTATTATCTACACCATGACCATGAATAAAATTCGGGAGATTGCGGTGCTCAAGCTGGTGGGGGCTGGCAACCTAACGATCAGCGGGATGATCTTGCAACAGGCGCTGGGGCTTGGTTTGATCGGGTTTGTGGTTGGAAAAACGGCGGCCACCCTCTGGGCACCGCTGTTCCCGAAATATGTTTTGCTGATACCCGCAGATGCAATACTGGGCTTTATTCTGGTCATGCTGATGTGTTCACTGGCCAGTATTTTCGCTATCCGTGCGGCATTGCGGATTGATCCTGCCACGGCAATCGGAGGCTAACTGAATGCAAGTACCTGCAATTCATATCGAGAATTTGACCAAGCGTTATGGCGAGGGCGATACCGCCGTCGATGCGTTGAAAGGCGTGGACATGACCATTTGGCCGGGTGAGGTCGTCGGCCTGGTGGGGCCTAGCGGGTCGGGCAAAAGCACGTTGCTCAAATGCCTGGGGGCGGTGATCGAACCGACTTCAGGGAAAATGCAGCTAGGCGGACAAACGATCTTTGAAGGGGGATGGGAAATAGATGACCTGCGCACCTTACGGCGCGACCGCATCGGTTTTGTATTTCAGGCGCCTTATCTGATTCCGTTCCTGGACGTGACCGATAATATTGCGCTCCTGCCGATGCTGGCCGGTGTGTCCAATACTCAGGCGCGAACCCGCGCCAAGGAGTTGCTGGAGGCACTGGATGTCGGTCACCGGGCCAGTGCGCAAGTCTCTGAATTATCCGGCGGAGAACAGCAGCGCGTATCAATTGCGCGGGCACTGGCTAATCATCCGCCCATTATCCTCGCCGATGAGCCAACAGCGCCATTGGACAGTGAACGCGCATTGACGGTGGTGAGGATACTAAACCAGATGGCCCAGCAATATCAGACGGCCATTATCGTTGTCACGCATGATGAAAAAATTATCCCGACTTTCAAGCGTATTTATCATATTCGCGATGGCCGCACCTATGAGGAAGCGGGAGAGGGCAGGGATGCGTAACAGTCTTATTATTGGAGGGATTTTATGAACCAGGAAATCATCAAACGCCGTATGCCAAGCGAAGAGCGACAAAGCGAGATTGTGCGCGTCGCCATTCATCTGGCTGCAGAAAAAGGCATCGACAGCGTTACGACGCAGGACATGGCTGATGCGATGAAGGTGTCGCAAGGGGCCATATTTAAACATTTTCCGACCAAAGATGATATCTGGCTGGCCGTCATCTACTGGATCCGCGGGCGATTGATGACGGTCGTGGAAAAAGCCGCGTCACAGGCGACAGACCCGATCGACGCCATTGAGCGGATGTTCTTCGCGCATATCACCTTCATCGGCAAGCATCCTTCTATTCCTCGTTTGCTGTTCTCGGAGATGCTGCATAAAAGAAACAGCAAACTTCGTGAACTGATTCAGGGGATTGTCTCCGGGTATGAAGAAAAAATTGCGGGGCTGCTTGATGCCGCAAAGGTGCAATCACAGGTGGCTCATGACCTTGATAGTAAAAATGCCGCTGTACTCTACATCGGGATGATCCAGGGATTGTTCATGCAGGTTTCAATTTTTGGCGGAAAACGCAACTTGCTGGATGAAGCCAAAAAAACTTTCCCGATCTTTCTGCACGGCATCAAGAAACGCAACGATGACATTTAATTTTTAACCACAACGCATGGAAGACAGAACAATGAAAAAACAATTTAAATTTTTGGCCGCAGTCACCCTGGTTTTTACCACGTTCGCAGCACAGGCTGCAGAGCCGCTTGCCTTGCAACAGGTCATGAAAGACCTGGGCAAAAACATGCAAATCGTGACCGATGGCATATCACGTGAAGACTGGACATTGGTTGAACATACCGCACATTTGATCGGCGAACATCCCGAAGCGCCGCTGAGCGAAAAGGTGCGCATCATGGCTTTCGTGGGAAGCAATATGGGCAAATTCAAATCATTTGACGGCCAAACGCATGAGGCCGCACATGAGATGGCCGAGGCGGCACAGGAGAAAGACGGAGCGAAGGTAATCTCAGCTTTCCAGAAATTGCAGACCGGTTGCCTTGCCTGCCACCAAGCGTTCCGCCCTGCCTTCGTGGCGCACTTCTATGGCAAGACTGCCAATTAAATTTTAATCGGAGCGTATGATTCATGAAAAATTGCAAATTGAGCTGGAGTCTGGTTGTTGTCCTGGCTGTCGTCGTCGCCCTGTTTGCCTACAAATTTACTGTAGGCGAAGTGCAACCCTCCGACGATGGTCGTCAGGCCATCATGTTGAGCAAAGATGAACGTAATGCATTGTTGCTTGAAATGCGTAACTGGCTGCAAAACTCACAAGCCATATTGGCAGCGGCATCCGAGAAGGATTTTGATACCGTCATCAAATCAGCCAAAGCATCCGGCATGGCGGCGGAAGCGGATACACCCGGCTCATTGTTCAGGAAGATTCCTGTTGAAATGAAGGCGCTCGGTTTTGGAACCCGCAAGAAATTTGATGACATCGCCGCTGACGCAGCGGAATTCAAGGACAGTAACCGCATCGTCAGCAAACTGAGTGTGGCTATGAACAATTGCGTCGCATGTCACGCGACGTATCGTTTTGTAGAAACGGCACCATAGGCGGCAATCCGGTGAATCGTATCCTCAATACCGAAAGTTTTTACATGAAAATGACGCCGCACGTTTTGTTATTTACATTGGTTCTGTCGGGTACGGCTCATGCGGCAGATTTGCTGGATGTGTTTCGCAGCGCACTAACCAATGATCCTGTCTTTGCTGCCGCGCGCGCGGCGGAACAGGCAGGACAGGAGAAGCTGCCGCAAGGCCGCGCCTTGATAATGCCGAGTGTGAATCTTAACGCGAACAGCACGTTCAACGATCAGACGACGCAGTATCGCGGGGCGACGTTCTTTCCCAATGGCAATCATCGCTATAACAGCAACGGTTACGGCGTAACACTGGTTCAGCCCATGTTTCGTCAGCAGAACTGGCTGATGTATTCAGAAGCCAAATTACAGGTGGCGCAAACCGAAGCACAGTTCAGAATTGCCGAGCAGGATTTGGTGTTGCGCACCGCACAGGCCTACTTTGACGTGCTGATTGCTCAGGATAGTGTGCAGCTTGCCGGGTCGCAGAAGCGTGCCATTTCGGAACAACTGGCTCAGGCTAAACGAAATTTCGAAGTCGGCAGTGCGACCATCACTGATACGCTTGAAGCACAGGCGCGCCATGATCTGATCCGTGCGCAGGAAATTACCGCGCAGAACAATCTCGAAATCAAGCGCAGTGCCTTGCAGCAATTGATCAATGAACAGCCGAAAGCGCTAAAGCCACTAGGCAAACAGTTCAAGCTGGATACACCACAGCCCGCTGATATGGAAAAGTGGGTGAATGAGGCACAACTGAACAATCCGCAACTGGCCATCGCGCAGGCAGGAGCTGATCTGGCCGAAAAAGAAGTGAAACGTAATTTCGGCGGACACTTGCCCACGGTGGATCTGGTCGCTAACTACTCAAAGAATTATGCTAACGGCAGCAGCTTCGGCGTCGGCAGCGACAGCATAAACAAGAGTGTCGGTGTGCAACTTAACCTGCCGCTCTTTCAAGGTGGTGCTACCCATTCCAAGTGGCGCGAGGCGCAAGCCAATAGTGAACGGGCAAAACAGGAATTGGAAAATGCCCGGCGCAGCGTTGCGCAGCAAACACGCGAAGCCTACCTGGGTGTGGTGAGTGGTATCGCTCAGGTCATGGCCTTACAACAGGCATTGACCTCCAGCGAAAGTGTGCTGGAAGCCAGCAAGCTGGGGCAGGAAGTCGGCGTGCGTACTAATCTGGACGTGTTGAATGCGCAGCAGCAGCTTTATTCGACGCGTCGTGATTTGTATCAGGCCGAATACAGCTACCTGTTTAACCAGCTACGCCTGAAGGCGGCTGTGGGTACGCTGGATGAGGCGGAGTTGGTCAAGATCAATCTGGCGTTGCATTAAGTTATATTAAATACAATATGTTATAAATAAAATTGGGATTGTTGCCATTGTCCTGCGCCCCATAAGTCCTTGCGTAACGTTGCGGATCAAAACTTTATATGGAAAACCAGAATATGAATTATCCCGATTTTTTTGATGCAGTACCCAAGATTGGTTTGTATGACCCGTTGGCTGAATTCCTTGGCGCAACGGAGCAAGGTGTTCTGCAGTACAGTTATTTTGATGCGGTACGACTGGCAGGGCACTCCTGCCCGACGGTCGCCTCAGCCTATTGGGCAACTTATAAGGCCTTGTCCGCGCTCTATCCCGATGCAACGCCCGTGCGTGGCGATATACGTGTGGAGTTCAGAAGGAGCAGCGAGGTCGGAGTTACAGGTGTCATTGCAAATGTCGTCAGTATGCTGACGGGTGCAATGTCCGACAGTGGCTTCAAGGGGGTCGGGGGTCGTTTCGACAGGCGCGAGCGGTTATTTTTTGCCGTGGCTATGCAAGGAGAAATCCGCTATACCCGGCTTGATGCCAATCAGGCTGTTGAAATCGCATTCAATCTGCAACGCGTTCCGGCATCGCCGCGTCTGCCCGAGTTGATGGAAAAATGTCTGTCCAATACCGCAAACCAGATGGACGTGGCTGAATTCCGGCAGCTTTGGCAGGAGCGGGTGCGCTGCATTCTGCTGGATCATGGTGACGATCCAGCCGTCTTTGTAGTCACTCGCGTTTGAGAATGACATGAAAAGGAGTGCCCTTTTGCAACCGCTATCGCGTGAACACCACACTGCGCTCAGTTTGGCTAAAACGTGCGAAAGGGAGGCACTGTCAGGTGACTCGGCACAGGTTGCACAAGCTTGTAAGCGCGCGATTCTGGCCTTTTCGGCAGAGCTGGAGCCTCACTTCCAGATTGAGGAGCAATCCTTACTGCCGTTGCTGAAAAGTCCGGAAACACAAGTGTTGGTACAGCGCACGTTGGCTGACCACGAGCGGTTACGCGCATTACTGCCCGGTTTGCATCAAGCTGACGCTGCTGTATTAGGCTGTTTTGGAAAATGTCTGAGTGCGCATGTGCGCTTTGAGGAAAGAGAACTGTTTGCAGTGCTTGAAAGCTTATTGGAAGCACGAGAAATATAACTGATTGGAAACGCAATACACAAATCACGGGACACATATCCTGATGTTTTTGGTCGGCATCGACTGACGGATTTGGGGCGATTGAAGTGCGTCGATCCCCTGAATTGCGTACTCGGAAGCCGCCCGTCGCCAATAACTGCTATGTCTCGATACCCGCCCGTCATGTTTCTTCGGAATGAATATCTGCTGTACTACATATAGCGGATATTCAGGAATGAAGATTAACTGGTTGATAAGGGGCGTTGGGCTTATAGCAATGCCAATCTGGAGGCGGTGAGGTCGGCGGATTCTTGTGCCGGGCATCCAGCCAGTTCTCGAAATATGCGTAGCCATTCGGTGTCAATGCGCTCTTCGTCGCACCAAATTAAAAAATCAATTGGGTAGAGGACTGCTGGCGATTCATCCTGATCGTTCCAGTCGTGCAAAATTCGGCGAGCATTTTGAAATCGTTCGTGACACTGTGTAAGGATTTGATCGTCCAGTCCCTTTCCGCTAACTGGAATTTCGTTGCAGCCGATTGGAGCCTTGACGCCGCAAATGAGAAGCGCCGCCATGGTTGGAGTCCATGTTTCCATATTTAAGTATTCGGCAAAAATTATGTTTTGCTTTATACCCTTGGTGACGAGTCCAGCAAGATTTTGAGTTGGTTTCGCTGGGTTTAGAATAGATGCGGGTGCGGGTTGCTTGCGCGTGGCGTGTGATCGCTTAGTAGAGGCTGGATTGGATGTATCTGGTTGCTTTGGCGTTACTTTCCCTCTTTCTTTGCAGGTCACCAGCCAGGCATCTATATCCTCTTTTTGCCAACCGACGGCTCCTCCGCCGAGGAATATTTTCTTTGGAAAAGTTTCGTCGTATCGAGGAGAGTCTGGGTTTTGCCGATCGTAGATGGCTGAACGAGATAAATTTACATATCGCATTACATCGGGTAGGCGAAAAATAGATCCATCCATCATCGTGCTCTCTTGGTGATTGCTTATCTAGCCTGAAGGGTAATCGATTTTAGCGACTCGTAACCAGCATCGTTGTAAAAATTACTCAGAATTGGGGGTAGGGATATTCTTGGAGTGGGGCGGATTGCGCGGTTATTTCAGTTGTAGGCAAATTCTGACGTAAAAAAAACCAACCTGCAAGGGTTGGTCTAATTTGTGGATCCGTTAAATTTTATTACTGTGCGTGCTTCGTATCATATTTGCATCAGTAAAAAACCGCTCAGATTGCAATGGTATACTGGATGGCATACTGATGTTTTGTATTTTGGTGCAACCATTTGATTTTAAACGGTTTTAATACAGTTATTTGGCGGAAGCGGTGAGATTCGAACTCACGAAGGGCTCTCACCCTCGCTAGTTTTCAAGACTAGTGCCTTCAACCACTCGGCCACACTTCCTTTTCTCGATGTCATATGCCAGCTCATCGAAGCCGCGCATTTTCCACGAAGTCGCAGCGTCTGTCCAGAATTTTTTATCCGCGCACGCAATCTGCCCAGTTGTTCGGGGTCTCAAACAGCCGGATGCGTTCCAGTTTCAGGTGATTGCCGAAGCTGTCCTGATAGGCCGGATCAAGAAGATTGAATGCCGCCTGCGCCAGATTCTCTGCGGTCGGAACGACATCGAAGATCACGGTTTTATGATCCGGCATGGTCTCCAGAAACTCACAGACCGGCTTGTCGCCGCGATACACAAGGAAGGCGTGATCCCAGACATTGACGACTTTTTCCTGTGCAATGCGTTTGACGTCGGAAAAGTCCATCACCATGCCTTGTTCGGATAAGCCCTCGGCCTGAATGATCTCGCCGGAAAGGGTGATTTCGATCGCATAGCGATGCCCGTGCAGGTGTTTGCACTGGCTGTTGTGGTTGGGAATGCGGTGTCCGGCATCGAATTCCAGTCGGCGGGTGATGTGCATGATGAGTACGGTTTTTTAAGTGGCGCGGATTATAGCATTGCAACGGATTTGGCCCGGGATGGCCGGAATTTCGCCACGAGACGGATGAATTCAGATTGTGCGTCTTCCTTGCTCCTGTAGCGCAGTGCGATATAGCGCTCACATAAATCTGTAACCTGCAAAGACAGATCGGGGCGTGCCGCAGATATCCTTATCGCGTAGTCGTGCGGGCCCTCATACGGCGCTCGCGGCAGTCCGATGCGCGCTAGTTTTCGGCCAAGTTTCAGCCAGGCGCGCTGCGTCTTGTCGTGTTCGCGCCTGAAAAGGTGACGCAGCATGAACAGTGCAAACAGCGCTATCAGCGCTGCGATGCCAGCCAGCATGTTGATTGCCTGCGCGCTTAAGGAGTTCATGCCGAAACGGGAAAGAAGGGCGAACTGATTCTCGCTGTTGTAGCCGATCACCCACTGATTCCACTTGTTGGAGAGCGCATCCCAGTTCAGGCGCAGATCGCTAAGCCAGGGAGTGCGCGCCATGAAGGTGGCATTGCCGGGCAGAGCGGCGGAGCTGCCCCGCTCGACGCGCTCGGGAGAAATCGCCGCAGTCGGATCGATGCGCATCCAGCCCTGATCTTGCAGCCAGACCTCGGCCCAGGCGTGCGCATCGGACTGGCGCACGATGTAGTAGTTGCCGAAGGCGTTGTACTCGCCGCCCTGATAGCCTGTCACCACGCGAGCGGGTATGCCTGCCGCCCGCATCAGATAGACGAAGCTCGATGCGTAATGCTCACAAAATCCCTGCCTCGTGCTGAATAAAAAATCGTCTATGCCGTGGTAGCCCAGTGCGGGAGGTTCCAGCGTGTAGCGGAAATTCTTCCCATTGAAATTCGCCAGTGCAAGACTGATGACTTGCGCATCCGTATTGTTTTTCCGCCAGAGCGCGGCCAGTTGCAGTGTTCGCGGGTTGAGTCCTTGCGGCAGTTGCAGTGCGCGCCGCAGCTGGAAGGCAGATTCCTGTAAGTTAGCGTGAAAGTTGAGCCGGGAGCGGGCTTCATAGCGCAGCCTCGCGGTGACGGGGGAGGGGCTCAGCAGCTGAAAATCAGCGCTGAGACTTGCGGGAGCCGAGAGCCGTTCGGGCATTTCGAGCGCGAACAGCCAGTTCTTGTTGTTTGGTTCCAGCGTCACGCTGTATTCTATCGCCTGTCCGGTCTCGGTGAGCGAAGGCTGGATGCCGCGTGCCGTTTTGCCTGAAATCCACGTCCTGCCATCGAAATGCCACAGCACCGGGCCTCGCCAGTACATCTGATCGCGTCGCGGCGGTTTATCCTTGTAGCTGACGCGAAACGCCACTTCGTCAGACAAGGCCAGACGCCCCAGACTGCCCGGAGACATCCTGTCGTCCAGTCCGCTTTTTGCAAAGGCATCCTGCGGCAGTCCCCACAGCGGCCCTTGTACGCGTGGGAACAGGATGAACAGGATCAGCGTCAGCGGGATCGCCTGCAGCAGCAATACGAATGCAATTTTAAGGCGAGCTTTGAAGGCGCTGCCCTGCGCATGCAGGTGCACCCAGGCCGCGGTGATGGTCAGCAGGGTCGCCAGCATGTAAAGACCTGTGAGCATGCTCTGCGAGTAGAAAAAACCGGTGATCATGATGAAGCAGCAAAGAAATACCAGTGCCATCGCATCTCGCGCTGTTTTGAGTTCCATGGTCTTTAAGCAGGAGAGCAATATCAGCAGCGCAACGCCCGCCTCGCGCCCGAACAAGGTGTGGTACTCAAACAGAATTCCGGCCAGACACGCGGCCATGATCGCAGGCAACAGCCAGCGTTTAGGCAGCGGTGCGCCGCGGTAATTCAGATAAGCTCGCCAGAGCAGCAAGAAGCTGCAAAGGCCGATGACCCACGGCGGCAGATGCACGGCGTGCGGTACGATGACCATCAGGATGGACAGCAACAGGCCGTAGATGAGGGTTTTATTCATATGGAGTGTGGCGGCGTGTCGCCACTTTCTGTCAGCTCAGTCATGCCTGCGCGCACCGGCAGTCCGATCAGCGCGATTTTACGCAGACAGGCATCTCGGTGTTCCGCACCGTTACTCGGGGGCAGTTCGAAATTCGGCAAGCTGAGTCCGTAACGTAAACCCAGCGCTTCGGCATCCAGCACCCAGCGCGTCATGCGGGAAAGTTTTCCTTCCAGATCTTGATCGGGGGTTTTAGACAGATCCAGCCAAATTTCCTTCCCGGCTTCGCTTGAAAATTGCTTTACCTGCAGTTCATGCCCCTGCGCATAGGATTTCCAGGCGATGCGCGGTAGTGCGTCCCCGCGGGTGTAGTTGCGCAGCCCGGCAAAGTCATCGTCGCCGCTGCGAGCGCCCGCGCCTCCTGGAGCTTCTGGCAGCGGTGCGTCCTCCAGCGGTTTTGCATAGATCAGGCAGCTCGTGTCGAAATGCAGATAAGACCAGGCGTGGAAAAGACCCAGCGGAAACTCGGTGTAAAGCTTCAAGCGTCCGGTTTTCAGCCAGCCTCGGTTTAATGCGGGCAGAGGGAAAAATATCTCGCGGCTTTGACCTGCGGCAATGTCAAAGCTAACCCGGTTGTCCTTCTGGTCCGTCAGGCAAAGCTGGTAGCGGGGCAGCTCGCTGTCGAAGTAAAGCGCGAAGCGGGCCATCTCGCCGCAGAACACCGGTTCGGCTTTCCCAGTGCGTATTTCAAGATGGGCCAGATTGCGAAAGGCGTGCAGCATAGACATGAATGCCATCATCGCCAGGGTAAAGGTCAGCGCGTAGCCTAAGCTCAGGTTGTAGTTGATGTCGCCTGTCAGCAGCAGCAGCAGCAGCACGGCCAGTCCTGCCCCTTGCTTGGTCGGCACAATGTAGATGCGGCGCTGGGTGAGCACGACCGTGCCGTAGTCGATCTTCGGCCTGAACAGCCAGTTGTTGAATCGTTGTCTGAGTGCGGTGGGCACGGTGGTTAGCATGAATTCCGCTACGGGATTGCGACCGCTTCGATGAGTTCCTGCGCGAGATGGCGCGATGATACGCCGACTGCCTGCAGGCGGTGGCTGACGACCCCCGGTAGTATGGTTTGCACATCTTCCGGAATCACCGAATCGCGCCCGTCTATCAGCGCCCAGGCGCGCGCGGCGGACAGCATGGCGATCCCTGCGCGCGGGCTCAGTCCGTGCGTGTATCGCGCTGATTCTCGCGTATGTCGCAATATCGCCTGCACGTAGTCGAGCAGCGCTTCCGATACGAATATCTGTTTTACCTGTGCTTGCAGCGCCAGCAGTTCCGCCGCTTCCATCTGAGGGGTGAGTCCTGCGATGATCTCGCGTCTGTCAACGCCCGAGAGCAGGCCGCGCTCGGCCTTCGCATCCGGGTATCCCATCTGGATGCGCATCAAAAAACGGTCCAGCTGCGACTCCGGCAGCGGGAAAGTGCCGATTTGATGGGACGGATTTTGCGTAGCGATGACGAAGAACGGGGCGGGCAGGGGGCGGGTGTTGCCCTCTATGGTCACCTGATGCTCTTCCATCGCTTCCAGCAGTGCGCTCTGCGCCTTGGGGGTGGCGCGGTTGACCTCGTCTGCCAGTATCATCTGCGCGAAGATCGGACCCGGATGAAACTTGAACTGGCCGGTGTCGCGCTCATAGATAGATACGCCGAGGATGTCGGCCGGAAGCAGGTCGCTGGTGAACTGGATACGGGAAAACTGCAAGCCCAGCGTACGCGCCAGCACCTGCGCCAGCGTGGTTTTTCCCACGCCGGGCAGATCCTCGATCAGCAAATGGCCACGCGCCAGCAGGCAGGATAGTGCCATACGGATCTGCTGGGGCTTGCCTAAAATGGCGCTTTCGATCTGGTTGATGACGCTGGCAAGCGAAGCGTTCATGGGACTCCCTTTGTGGGTGAATAGTAAGTGGGAAGTGGGGGCTCTCTACTGAGGCACGAAGTGGCGTTCCACTTTGCTACTCACCACTGTCAAAATAAGATCGCTGCCACGACCTTGCGGTCTTCTTCCACCAGTATGTTGTAGGTGCGACAGGCTGCCGGGGTGTCCATGCATTCCACGCCTATGCCGGCATTGGTCAGGGCGCGGTAAAGTCGCGGATGTACAAAGCGCTGCTGAGCGCCTGTACCCAGTAGGATGACTTCCGGTTGCAGGGTCAGGAAATACTCGAAACTCGCCTCGGTCAGCGCATCGAAGTCGGATACCTCCCAGCCGCTGCGCACTTCCTCCGCGCTCACCACGATGGAGGTATCGAATCGCTCGCGGTTCACCGAAACGTGGTCGGCGGCGTAACCCGTGAAAAGTTTGGTTACGCCCAAATTGGTCAGATGTAATTTCAAGATAAGCTCGCGAGTGTATGCTTTTAGATGGTGCCGAGTGTAGAGCCATGCCGCGGCGTGAGTCAAACCAAAGCTCGGATTTTCATGGATTTTGTGTGCATATTGCTGACAAATTTGCTGTGCGTGGGTAGCGCAGGTAAAATCCCGCATTCGGTACAGATTATGTGCGCATTAATTTCGAGTAAAGTTTAAGTGAAACCAATTTTAAAATCCGACAAGCTGTCCAACGTTTGTTATGACATACGCGGTCCGGTTATGGAACGCGCCAAGCAGATGGAAGAGGAAGGTCAGCGCATCATCAAGCTGAATATCGGCAATCTTGCGCCCTTCGGTTTTGAGGCGCCCGAAGAGGTGCAGCAGGACGTGATTCTGAATCTGCCTAACTCTTCCGGTTACTCCGATTCAAAAGGCATGTTCGCGGCGAGAAAAGCGATCATGCATTACTGCCAGTCCAAGAAGATTGCGGGCGTCGGCCTCGATGACATCTACATCGGCAATGGTGCGTCCGAGCTGATCGTGATGGCGATGCAGGGGCTGCTCAATTCCGGCGACGAAGTGCTGGTGCCGGCGCCCGACTATCCGCTGTGGACCGCCGCGGTGACGCTGGCGGGCGGTACGCCGCGCCACTACGTATGCGATGAGCAGAACGAGTGGAATCCGGACATGAACGATATGCGCGCCAAGATCACGCCCAATACGCGCGCGATCGTGGTCATCAATCCGAACAACCCGACCGGAGCCCTGTATTCCGACGAAATACTGAAGGAAATCATACAGATCGCGCGCGAACATCACCTGATTATTTTCGCCGACGAGATCTATGACAAGGTGCTCTACGACGGAGCCACGCATACCCCGATCGCGTCTTTGGCCGACGATGTGCTGGTCGTCACCATGAACGGTTTGTCGAAGAATTACCGTGCCTGCGGTTACCGCGCCGGCTGGATGGTCGTGTCGGGCCAGAAAAAACATGCGCAGGACTACATCAACGGCCTGACGATACTGGCTTCGATGCGTCTTTGCTCGAATGTTCCGGGGCAGTTCGCAATTCAGACTGCGCTGGGCGGCTATCAGAGCATCGACGATCTGGTCGCCCCCAACGGCAGGCTATGCAGGCAGCGCGATCTGGCCTATAAACTGCTCACCGAAATTCCCGGCGTAACCTGCGTCAAGCCTAAGGCGGCACTTTATCTGTTCCCTCGTCTTGATCCTGCAATCTATCCGATCGAAAACGATCAGCAGTTTATCCTCGAATTGCTGGAAACCGAAAAGGTTCTGGTGGTGCAGGGCAGCGGATTTAACTGGAAGACCCCCGATCATTTTCGCGTGGTGTTTTTGCCCAACGCAGACGATCTGACCGATGCGATAGGCCGCATTGCGCGCTTTCTGGAGCATTATCGCAAACGATACAGCAAGTAAGCCCGTAGCGGGTAGCCAGCCCCGCTTTTGCTACAAGCTCATTTAATTTAGGACTGTTTTTATGAAACCAATCAATGTAGGACTCTTAGGTATCGGCACCGTCGGCGGCGGTACATACACCGTATTGCAGCGCAACTGCGAGGAAATCACCCGTCGCGCAGGCCGTCCTATCCGCATCGTGGTGGTGGCGGACAAGAATCTGGAACTGGCCAAACAGGTCACCGGCGGCAATTGTCGCCTGACCGACGATGCATTTGCCGTGGGCGCTGACCCGGACGTCGATATCGTGACCGAACTCATCGGACCGCACGGCGTTGCCCGCGTTCCACGATGCCATCACGTCGACCGGGTCCATGCCCACCGCTCTCGCGGGGCGCGCGATCTCGGGCTAGGTGGACCTGCCGGGCTGGGCCCTGGTCGTCCTGATCCTCGTCTCCGACTGGGCGCTCCTCGTCGTCATCCTCGTGCTGGCGGCCGGCGCGTTCCTCGCGCGCGAGCTCGCCTCGCTCATCCCGAACCTGATCCGCCTCTTCGCTGGCCTCATGCGC
>CAYPIG010000002.1:60417-90835 GCA_964410705.1 uncultured Gallionella sp. | reverse complement strand
CTGCGCGACGACAAGCTGATGCAGTCCGTGCTGCCCGATACCGCCAGGCCATTCGCCCGTGCCATCGTGATGCCCAGTTTAAGACCGCCTGTCACAACCACCGCACAGGCCTTGGAATATCGTTCGCGCATACTGGCGGCGCTGCCGCAGGGCGCTGCGTTCGAGCCGCTGATGACGCTGTACCTGACCGACAACACGACAGCCGATGAGATAAACAGGGCCCGCGACAGCGGCATCGTACATGCGGTAAAGCTCTATCCGGCAGGCGCCACCACCAATTCCGATGCAGGGGTGACCGATCTGCGCAACACCTATCCGGCGCTGGAAGCCATGCGGGCCTGCGGCATGCCGCTGCTGGTGCACGGCGAAGTGACCGACGTCGATATCTTCGATCGTGAGGCGGTATTCATCGACCGCGTATTGCAACCGCTGCTCAAGGATCTCCCTGAGCTTCGCGTCGTGTTCGAGCACATCACCACCCGTGAAGCCGCCCAGTTTGTATCGGAGGCGCCGGACAACATCGCCGCCACCCTGACGCCTCAGCATTTGCTCTACAACCGCAATGCCATGCTCTCTGGCGGTATCCGCCCGCATCTGTTCTGCCTGCCGATCCTGAAACGCGAGACGCATCGCGAGGCGCTGGTTGCAGCCGCCATCAGCGGCAGTCCCAAATTTTTCCTGGGAACGGACAGCGCTCCGCATGCACAGCACACCAAGGAAAACGCCTGCGGCTGCGCGGGCTGCTATTCCGCCATCAGCGCCATCGAACTCTATGCCGAAGCTTTTGAAGCGGCCGGTGCGCTCGATAAACTGGAAGGATTCGCAAGTTTTTACGGCCCCGACTTCTATCACCTGCCGCGCAACAGCAGCACCGTCACGCTCAAAAAACAGGCGTGGCAAATCCCGGCTACGGTAGGTTTTGGCGAACATCAGCTGGTGCCTTTGAAGGCCGGGGAAACCATGCAATGGAAACTGATCTGAAAACGCCATGACTTTGAGCACTTATCTTAATACCGCACCCCTCATCGCGGAACGCGCCTATCTGCATCCCTCCTGTCAGGTCATCGGCGATGTGACGATAGGAGAAGACAGTTCTATCTGGTGCAATGCGGTGCTGCGCGGCGACGTCAACCGCATCATTATCGGGCGCGGCTCAAACTTTCAGGATCTGTCCATCGGCCATGTGTCACACAAGACCACCGAAAAGCCGGTCGGCTCCCCGCTGATCATAGGCGATTATGTGACGGTGGGACACTCGGTGATCCTGCACGGCTGCACCATAGGCGATGAATGTCTGATCGGCATGGGTTCTGTCGTGATGGACGATGCCATCATTCCGGATCGGGTGATGATAGGCGCAGGCAGCCTGATCTCCCCCGGCAAGACACTGGAGAGCGGCATGCTGTATATGGGGCGCCCGGCCAAGGCGGTTCGCGCGCTGACTGCGGATGAAATCATCAATCTGCGCTATTCTGCCGAACACTACATCCGCGTCAAAAACAACTACCTGAACCAACCTTAAAAAGAATCTGAAATGACAACAAACAATCTGGAAGAAGTCAGCCGGGCAAAACTGAACCTTGAGACGGCACAAATGCCCTGGCGCGAGATGCAGCGCTATTTCGCCAGCGGCGCCGCGCTGTTCGTCGCTCCCGAACTGGATCTGGTTGAAACCGCGTATCAGATGTCAAAAGACAACGCGGCGCAAATTTCCCTGTGGATGGCAGCAAACCAGTTCGGCAAGGTCAGCGACGAGCAGGCTAAGCTGTGGTGGGACCGGGATGCACAGCTCTGGGCCGTGGTGGTCAGCCCCTGGGTGCTGGTGCAGCCGGTCACTCAGGACTGACGATAAGGCTTGCGATCAGCTCGATCGCCTTGCTGGTCGCGCCCCGGTGCGCCTCGACAAATCGCCTGCCCCGCTCACCCATCCCAAGCAGCGTATCCGGATCATTCAGCAATTTAATAGCGGTCCCGGCCAGCTCTGCGGCATCAATCACCCGCAGCGCCGCACCCGCCTCTATGGCAAGACGAGTCGCA
The DNA here is from genome assembly GCA_964410705.1 of uncultured Gallionella sp. Classification (GTDB taxonomy): domain Bacteria; phylum Pseudomonadota; class Gammaproteobacteria; order Burkholderiales; family Gallionellaceae; genus Gallionella. Next base: position 88,798 of record CAYPIG010000002.1, on the reverse strand, counting down.
TCGGCGAAATTAAACGTGTGAGGGCCGATCAGCACGGGTTTGCCGACCGAACAGGCTTCGATCAGATTCTGGGCGCCAAAGGGCAGCAGGCTGCCGCCGATAAAAGCCAGATCGCAGGCGGCATAATAGGCGAACATCTCGCCCATGCTGTCGCCCAGCACCACCTGAATTCCCGCTGCCACCCCGCGATTTTCGCTCCTGCGCTGAAAGCTCATACCGCGTTTTTCCAGCATCGCGGCGACCTCGTCGAAACGCTGCGGATGGCGCGGCACGATGACCAGCAGCGCATCCGTATCCTGCCAGGCAGCCAGCAGCAAGGCCTCCTCACCCTCGCGCGTGCTGGCAGCCAGAAATATTTTGCGTGTTTTCCCGAATTGAGCGCGCAACTCAGCCCCCAGTTCCAGCATAGCCAGAGGGGGCGAAATGTCGTATTTGAGATTGCCCATCACCGACACGGCTCGCGCGCCGAGTTGAGTCAAACGCGCCGCATCCTGATCGGTCTGCGCGGCAATCCACGACAACTCCTGCAAGGCGTCGCGTGTCAGTCCTGAAAAACGCGCATACCCCCTGGCCGACTTTGCCGACAGGCGCGCATTGAGCAGCAGCATCGGCACTTTTTCCTCATGCGACTCGTGGATCAGATTGAACCAGAGTTCGGTCTCCATCAGCATGCCGATTTTTGGTCTGAAATGACGCAAAAAACGCTTCACGGCGAACGGATAATCGTAGGGAAGATAGACGCGCAGCACGTCATCGCCATACAGCTGTTCGGAGGTTGCGCGCCCGGTGGGCGTGGTGTGAGTCAACAATATTTGATGGTCGGGATAGGCAGTTCGCAGGCGCGCGACCAGACTCACCGTGGCGCGAGTCTCCCCCACCGACACGGCATGCAGCCAGATCACCCCCTCCCCGACCCTCCCCCTGTCAGGGGGAGGGGGCGGATAAAAACCGAAGCGCTCGCCGATGTGATGCAGATATTCGGGCTGTTTACGGGCGCGCAGCAAGAGCCGCACGAAGATAAACGGCAGCAGCAGCCATAGCAGCAATCTATAGAGGAATCTCACCAGTGCTTCGCCACGGAGGTATCGGCACAATCCACCTGAATAATCCGGCGGTCCTCGAGGCGGATTGCGGTGAGCGGCCCGCCCCACAGACAGCCGGTATCGAGCGCGATGGCGTCATTCTTGACCATCAGCCCCAGCGCCGACCAGTGGCCGAATATCACCGTCGCATCCATGCTGGCCCGGCCAGGTACGTCGAACCAGGGCAGATAGCCTTGCGGTATGCTGTGCATTTCCGCCTTGAAATCGAACTCCATTTCACCCTTAGCGGTGCAGATGCGCATTCTGGTCAGCGCGTTGGTGATCACGCGCAGCCGGCTGTAACCTGTCAGCTCATCGTCCCACGCATCGGGCTGGTTGCCATACATGTGAGCCAGAAAATCCGCATGGTTTTCGCCCTGCAAGGCCGCTTCCACCTCGCCCGCCAGAGCCGCCGCCTGTGCGAGAGTCCAGCCCGGCAGCAATCCGGCGTGCACCAGCACGTTAGTGCCATCGGTATGCAGCAATCGCTGATGGCGCAACCAGGTGAGCAGCTCCTCGCGATCCGGTGCGTTCAGTATTTCATCCAGCGTATCGCCGCGATGCAGCCTGCCCGTGCCGTTGGCCACGGCCAGCAGATGCAGGTCATGGTTGCCCAGCACGGTGATGGCCGAATTGCCCAGCGATTTGACCAGCCGCAGCACTTCCAGAGAGTTTGCGCCGCGATTGACCAGGTCGCCCACCAGCCACAGCTGGTCCGCCACCGGATCAAACCGTATTTTTTCCAGCAACTGCACAAGCTCCGTGTGGCAGCCCTGAATGTCGCCTACTGCATATATAGCCATTGCACCTACCCGCCCTGTTGTAAAATAGCGTATCAGATTTTATGTCAATTTTGATGAAACCTATCCCGTTCAACAAACCTTTCATCATCGGTCGCGAATTATCGCTGATCAACGATGCCGTGGCGCAAGGCCATCTCTCAGGAGACGGAGCTTACACCAAGTTATGCAACCGCTGGTTTGAAGAAAAACTGGGTTGCCGTCGCGCGCTGCTCACCCATTCCTGCACCGCCGCACTGGAGATGGCTGCCATCCTGTGCGATCTGCTACCCGGCGACGAAGTCATCATGCCATCCTACACCTTCGTCTCGACCGCCAATGCCTTTGTACTGCGCGGCGCGGTTCCCGTATTTGTCGACATCAGAGCGGATACGCTCAACATCGACGAGAGTCTGATAGAAGCGGCCATCACCCCCAGAACCCGCGCCATCGTGCCGGTGCACTATGCGGGCGTGCCCTGCGAGATGGATGCCATCATGGAAATCGCACAGCGGCACGGGCTGCTGGTGATCGAAGACGCAGCCCAGGCTCTGCTCTCCACTTACAAGGGACGCGCACTGGGCAGCATAGGCCATTTCGGCTGCTTAAGTTTTCATGAGACCAAAAACATCATCAGCGGCGAAGGCGGGGCGCTGCTGATCAATGACGAGCGCTTCATACAGCGCGCCGAGATCATCCGCGAGAAAGGCACCAACCGCAGCCAGTTTTTCCGCGGCGAAGTGGACAAATACACCTGGACGGACATCGGCTCCTCCTACCTGCCCAGCGAACTGGTCAGCGCCTTTCTCTATGCCCAGCTGGAGCGCGCCAATGAAATCACCGCCAGACGCTGCCGCATCTGCACCGGCTACAACACGCAACTGACGCCGTTACAGGACCGCTTGCGCATCGCCAACTTCGATGAAAACAGCAACGGCCATCTTTATTACGTCATCGCAGAGAGTCTGGCCACACGCAGTGCGCTGATCTCGCACCTCAAGGCGCAGGGTATACACCCGGTATTTCACTATGTGCCGCTGCACTCTTCCCCCGCCGGGCGCAAATACGGACGCATCAGCGGCACCATGCGCGTGACGGACGATCTGAGTGAAAGGCTGGTACGTCTGCCGCTGTATTTTGAAATGACCGATAAAGACGTGCTGCGCATCTCGCAGGCCATTGAGAATTTCTATCAGGATATATCCTGAGATGAACCGCTACTGGTGGCTGTTCATACTGGCCGCAGCGGGATTTTTGCCTGCCCTGTGGTTTTATTATGTAGGCGAAGAGGCCGTCTTTCCGCTCGCCGCCATCGAACTTTTCCAGCGGCAATCCGACTGGCTCGATAAGACGCGCTACGGTATTCCGCTGCGCCAGAACCCTTTGTTCATGTGGACCCTCATCCCGCTCTCGGAACTGGCAGGATGGAGCCATATGCTGGAGGTCATCAGGGTCATTGCGCTGGCCTCAACGCTGGGTATCGGTCTGGTGCTGGCCTGGCTTACCCGCCAGCTGACGCGCGATCCGCTGTTTTCGGCCTTTACCGCACTGGTTTATCTGACGCTGGCCGACCTGCTCTATTACCGCGGCTGGCTCGCCTATGTCGATCCTGTTTACAGCTTTTGCATCTTCGCATCCATCGCGCTGCTCTGGAGCGGCACGCTGCGTAACAGAGCAACTCCGGTGGCGGCAGGCCTGATACTACTCAGCTGCGCCTTTTTGCTCAAGACTTTTACCTCCTATGTGTTCTATGCGGTGACATTTGCCGCACTTTTACCCCGTCACCGCAATTTCCTGACCAGTTGGCGCATCCTCCTGCTGCACATCATCGCCTTCGTCTTTCCGCTGTTCTGGTACAAAGTATTTATGAGCGGCGGCGGACAGAGCCATTTCATGCTCTCTGAAGCGATAGGCAAATTCACCGAACTGAACCTGAAGGAATATGCGTTCACGCTGGCAAGCTACCCGCTCGAAGTATTGATCAGGCTCTCACCTGCCGCACCGATCGCGCTCTATTACGGTTACAAAAAGCGTATGCAAAAAGTGCCGGACTGGTGGAGCGTCGCGCTGTTTTCATGCCTGATCAACATGCTGCCTTATTGGTTCGCACCGGTCAGTGCAGCGCGCTATCTGATGCCGCTTTATCCACTGTTCGCCCTGGTGCTTGCCTGGCCGATCTGGCAGGCGGGTGAGCGCGCCATCAACACGACGCGCCGCTGGCTGATGCTCATGATCGCCCTGCAGTGGGCGCTGACGCTGGCAATTTTCCCTTACTACCAGAAGCATTTCAGAGGCGAGAATTATTACACCACCGCGCAGGATATCCTCTCTGTTGCCGCAGACGAACCGCTGTATGCAACGGACGCCTCCGCCGCCGGAATGAGCGTAGTCGCGTATATCGACGGAATGCGCCATCCGAAACCCGCACTCAAAGCGCCTCCCGAACAATGGGAAAACGGCTTTCTGATTTCCTATGAAAACAGCGCCGGAAAACTCTACCGGGAATACAAACTGGGGGGAGATAGAATGTATCTGCTTTGCCGCGGCAAGGCCTGCCTCAGCCCTGGCTTGCCACCACCAGACCCAGCACGATCAGCGCAACCCCGACAACCTTGAGCGTGGTGATAGGCTCGTGGAAGAAAAAGCCGCTGGCCAGCAACACCACCACGAAAGTCAGACCCATAAAGGGATAGGCATGGCTTAACTGTAATTTGGTCATTGCGGCCATCCAGCAGAACGAGGCGAGAAAAGCGGCGGCCAGCGCGCTGACGATCCAGGGATTGAGCAGCAGATGCAGCATGAAGATGATCTTATCGCCAAGTCCAGCCGGCAAAGAGCCGACCTTTAACACCTGCCACTTGATGGCGATCTGACCATACACGGTCAGCATGATGGTCAAGAAAATGTAAAAATAACTCATGGCGTTATGCGGTGGTAAATATCCTGAGGATGAAAAAATGAAAAGCCAAGCGAGGCATAAAGGTTGAGTATGGCCAGATTGCCCGCTGAAATCGAACTTTTCACCTCCTTGCATCCGGCAGCCAAAAGTTCTGCACACACTGCGCTCCACCAGTATTTTGCCAGCCCCTGACCGCGATATTTTTGCTCCACCGCATGCAGCAGCAGATTGTTGTCGCTGTAAGCGATGAAACCCGCGAGCTCACCCTGCCAGTAAAGCCCGTAAACCTGCCCCTTATCCAGCAGCTGCTTTAGCCAGTTGTCGTAACGCAAATCAGCAGCCGCTTTGGGCAGGTTAAAATCCCGGTGGAAGCGTCCATGCAAAAATGCGCCGTGACAGATCGCCAGAGCGCGCTCTGCCTCTATCTGTTGCGAAACTGTCGCCCCCTCGAGTTCTATGCGCTTTAAGCGCTCCGCCGTGCAATGGGGCTCAATCAGCGTGTCGCAGTAATAAAAACCGTATTGGTGCAGCTGCGACTTGTCCGCCAGCGGGTCTACCTTGAGGGTATGATGACCTGTGGTTTTCGCCGCCAGTTGCAGCGCTTGTTCCGAATATTCACAAAGCTCCCAGGTAGGCATGCCGAATGCCGCAGCATCCCAGGGAGTAGGTCTGATCAATTCATACACCGGTCGTCCTCCTCACGATATAAAGAGGGCGCTTCTTGCTCTCGTCGAAGGTCTTGCCCAGATAGATGCCTATGATGCCCAGGATGGAGATGATGATGCCGCCGATGAAGTACAGCGAGACGATCAGGCTGTTCCAGCCGGGAATGGGCGAGCCGTAAACCATCGCCCTCCCCAGTATGTAAATCCCGTAACAGAAAGCGAACAGCGCCATGACAAAGCCGAAGCGCACCGCCAGCCGCAGCGGCTTATCGGAATAGGCGATGATGGTTTCTGCGGCAAGTTTCCAGAGTTTGGCGAAGGTATAGGTGGAATTCCCCTCGAAACGCTCGGCGTGCTCAACCTCTATGCTGGCTGTCGGGAAGCCCAGCCACTGCACCAGACCGCCGAAAAAACGCAGCTGCTCTCGCATCTGACAGAAGTTTTCCGTAACTTTTCTGGACATGATGCGAAAGTTTCCCGTCTCGCCATCGTACTCAATGTCTGCCAGATAGCTGAACAGTCTGTAAAACAGCCATGAAGTAGCGCGCTTCAAAACAGGATCGCGGCGCCTGCCTCGTCTTGCCAGCACGATGTCGTAACCTTCCTGTGCCTTGGCATAGAGTCGCGGAATTTCCTCAGGCCGGTCCTGCAGATCGCAGTCCATCACCACCACCCAGTCGCCACGGCAAATGTCGAGTCCGGCCGTGATGCCGTAATGCTGACCGAAGTTACGGCTGAACTGCAGCCCCCGCACGCGGGCATCCGCTTTGGCCAGCCTCTCTATTACCTGCCAGGAGTTATCGCCCCCGCAGTCCTCGACCAGCACGATCTCAAAATCGGGCGAGATCATTTCAAGCGAAGATTTGAGACGCTGATACAGCTCATCCAGGCACAGCTCAGCCTTGTAGACGGGAATGACAACGGAAATATGGGGCTGGTTCATCGATAGTCTTCAAAAGCGGTTGCGGACAAGGTCGTGCGCTTATCCCGGGATTTTTCTGTAAAATACCACAATCTGATCGCCTTGATGAAATGATCCTTTACCGAAAGCCTGCGCCGCCTGATGCTGTTCAATTCTTACGCCTTCATCTTCTTTTATCTGCCCGTCGTCATGACAGGCTATTTCCAGCTGGCGAAAATCAGGCACAGCTACGCGGCAGCCTGGCTTGCGCTCGCCTCGTTGTTTTTCTACGGCTACTGGAATCCGGCCTATATCGGACTGCTGCTGACCTCCATAGTCTGCAACTATGCCTTCGGAACGTGGATAGCCAAAACACCGGAGAGTGGGAAGTGGCAAGTAGGGAGTGGGGGCCGCAAACCGCAAATCACAAACCGTAAACATTTATTGCTCGTTGCGATTGCCGCCAATCTGGCACTGCTTGCCTATTACAAATACGCCAATTTTTTCGTCAGCAATATAAACAGCGTGGCGGGCACCGACTGGGAACTTGGTCAAATACTCCTGCCGCTGGGAATTTCGTTCTTCACCTTCACCCAGATCGCTTTTCTGGTGGACACCTATCAGGGCAAGGTAAAAGAATACAACTTCGTTCATTATGTGCTTTTCGTTACCTATTTCCCGCATCTGATCGCAGGTCCCATACTGCACCACAAGGAGATGATGCCGCAGTTCGCACATAGCTCCAGCTACAAGCTCAATTGGGAACATGTCGCCACCGGACTCATGCTGCTCACCCTGGGGCTGTGCAAGAAGACCATGGGCGCGGATGCGCTGGCCCCTTATGCCAACGGCATCTTCGAGGGGGTGCAAAGCGGCCTGGTGCCGACCAGTTACGAAGCATGGGCCGGAGCGCTGGCCTACACGCTGCAGCTTTACTTTGACTTTTCCGGCTATACCGACATGGCGCTGGGGATCGCACTGCTGTTCAACATCAAACTTCCGGTCAACTTCGACTCGCCCTACAAGGCCACCAGCATCATCGACTTCTGGCGGCGCTGGCACATGACCCTGTCCCGCTTTTTGCGCGACTATCTCTACATCCCGCTGGGCGGCAACCGCAAAGGGGTGTTGCGCCGCTACCTGAATCTGTTCGCCACCATGCTGCTGGGCGGACTCTGGCACGGCGCAGGCTGGACTTTTATCGTATGGGGCGCACTGCACGGCGCCTTTTTGACCGTCAATCACCTGTGGCGAGACTTCATCCCTGAACTGCGGTGGATACCGCAATGGACAAAGTCGTTTGCATCCGCTCTGCTCACCTTCACGGCCGTGGTTGCCGCCTGGGTGGTATTCAGATCCAGCGACATACATCAGGCGCGAGTGATGCTGGAAGCGATGTTCGGCCTCCACTCCCGCCCGATTACGTTCGATGCGGTGCTGCACGGACAACTGCTGCTGGTCACCGACCTGTCGGGACGAGACCTGGTGAAACTGCTGTTTCTGTCGCTGGCCTGGGTCTGGCTGCTGCCCAATTCCGGCCGCCTGCGGTTCATTAAAGGAAGCTATGCACTGGCTCTGGCTCAGGCAGCCCTCGTGATGTATCTGCTTTTTCTGGCGATAGACCAGTTCGGCAGCTACAGCCCCTTCCTCTATTTCCAGTTTTAAACGCCATGAAACACGCCAGACTATTCTCGATTATCGTACTCGGATCAGCAGGATTTTACGGAGCGATAGGCTTATATTTTTTACCTATGGCAACCTTCCAGAGCGAACTGACGCGCATGGCTATGCTGCCGGAATCGATGTTTGGCTGGACCAAGCCTCAGCCCGCCATAGACCCTGAGCTGATGCATCAATCTTCCTGGCAGCAAGCCGATGTCTTGGTAATAGGAGACAGTTTTTCTGATGGTCGCGTATGGCAAACTATCCTGACCAAATCCGGATTACGAGTCCGCACTGAGCGATGGGACGGTGTACGCGGCATATGCGAAGATTTCAAATCATGGCTTACAGAAAAAGGCTTTAAAGGACAATATATAGTCTTTGAAGCAATAGAACGAAATGTCGCCGACGGTGCTAGAGAATGGGGCGCTTGCCAGCACATGCAATATCACTCCAGCGTATATACGGACACTTTGCGCGCCCCGCCGTCAGTGTCCTATGATCCTCAGCACCGGGATTATTCCGGTCGTTTTTCTATCGGAATCCAAACCTGGATCAATGCACTCAAATATGACAGAGATAGCCGTCTGCCGAACTTTACCGGCGTGGATATGCACAACGGCGTCCGACTAGCACGCATCAATAACGGCTGCAATAAATTCAGCCATGCTCGTTGCGATGACAGCTTATTTTTATCTGTGGATCGTCCTGAAGATCTGTCTGTCGGCATTCTGGACAGCATTGAGAAGCTTAATGCCCGCATGCCAGAAATAACGCCGATATGGGTATTTGTACCCAACAAATCAACAGCCTATCTTTATCCGGGAAAACAGTTCTGGAACAAGGCGGAACAGAGAATCAATGCTCCCAATGTCCTTAACGCCTTCCGGAATGCCATCGATACGGGAGAAGTAGATCTGTACCCCGCCAACAATACCCACATATCTACTGCAGGATATCTGTTACTCGGAAATACTATTTTCCAGAATATGCAAAGTGCAGCGAAAAACAAATGACGAACCGGTTTGTTTCAAAGACAGTTCACTTTACCGCCTCCAGCTCCCATACCATGTGATGCAACCCGTTCCCAGACAGGTGCCTGCCAAAATCACGTATTACGGACTTGACCGGACTAGGTGGCATGCTCCGGTAATTAGTGGGTGCTGACAGCTTGGCAATTCGGGCATTAAATCTGCCCGTAAATCCGTAAATGCTCCCTGCAGGTTTTTCTCCGCAAAAATATTCGTGGGTTCCCTTAGCTATGTAATTCACATGAGTTGGATCAGCAAAAACCAGCGGGGACGGAAATGCAGGGGTAACAGCAAGAAATTTTCCACCCGGAGCCAATACCCGCCAGATTTCATTCATCAAGTTGATAAACGGATATACGATCTCGTTGGAGCTTCCCATGCATATTTGTCTTGGTACATGCTCCAGAAAATCGATAGCGGAGATACTTGCAAAAAAATTGTCTTCAAAGGGGATTTTTTCGAATGCCAGATTTGCCTTTTTCACCGTTATTCCCCGTGCGGCAAGGACATCCTGCGCATCGTCTCTGATATCGATACCAAACAAATTATTCATATGGTAAGGATTTTGCGGATTTGTCCCGCACCCCAAATCTAAGTGATTAGACATATTTTCCTTTGCTGAAATATTGCTGCACAAATTATACAGACGACTGTGCCGCTGTATCTCCGGTATTGTGGCATGCAGCCAGTAGCACCGCGACGCTAAAGGCATAAAAGGCCGCCGTCATCGTGAGTCCTAGCAAACCAACCGTCAATCCAAATACAAAGTGGCCACTGACCAGCGTAATACCGAGTATCCCGGCCTGTCGGGTAACTCTTCGCGTATCCTTTGCAGCCCGCCAAAACAGGTGCAGAGGCACAAAATACAGAGAAAAAAGCGCGACAAGACCGATTACTCCTAAATCGGCCGCCTTGGCAAGAATTTCATTGTGAGGATGGCAGCAACGCCCCATCTCCGCGCCCGCTGGCGTCAACTTCCCCGCCTCGAGCATCTGCTGCATCTCCCTTGCAAAACCATCCGGCTTACCTCCGACAATCTCAGGTCCGACCCCGACAACCGGATGTTTCAAAAAAATCTCAAACGCAGCCTTGTTCAACTGCCAGCGTAAACCACTCGAGGTATCGCGATTGCCCTGCTGATAAGCGGCAATGTCACTCGACAGCATCTGCAACCGTTGCTGCACCGTTTGACTGCTGAAAAATGCGACACCAATGGTCAATACTGTCAGTACAATACTCCACAAAGCGGTCTTAAAAGATAAACGCGCACCTCGAAAATACAGATGGATGGCAATAAAAACCGGGATGGCAAGCAAGGCTCCGCGCGTACCGGAATGCAATGCGGCAATCAGACCAAATGCGAATCCCGCCCATTTAAAATAGCGCAGATATATGGAGTCCTTGCCGAACCAGTCCAGACTGAACAGTGACAACGTGCCCGCAAGCAGCAGATAATCGCCAAATAAAATTTTATTCAGCCAAGGCAGCGTGAATCCGATTTCAGTTTCTCTTGCAAAAAGCCAGCCCAGAATCGCAGCGAGCGGAAAAGCATATTGAAGCGCAGTAAATACAACAGGCTTCATGCGCAACAATAACCAGAAAATCGGTACTGCCAGCCAATAACGCGAAGCGGAATCATGCGGTCGGGCGAGTAGTTCGTCATTGGCAAGCTGACTGATCAGGATCGCAGCGGTCATTCCAAACATTGCCGCAACGTAGACCCACCATTCTTTTTTCCAAATTGGCGCTGAAAACCCCACCGGCGGCGATATGTAAGCCAGCACGGAAAACACCAGCATCACAGTCATCGTGCCGTTCATCCCACCCTTGACCAGCAGAAGAGCAGAAGGATAGAGAAGCAACAGCAGAAATGAAGCCTTCTCCAGAAGAATCGAATAGTACGTGCGCGCTGTCATAAAATGCTTCCTTTAAAACTTGTGAAAAAATTCAACTTCGGATTTCAATATTAGCCTTCTTCCCAGTTTCCGACAGCGGATTTCGGATCCCAGGCTTCGATGTCCTTGAGCGGGTAATCCTGAGTCAGGCCGTATCCGACACGGCGCAATTTACCCAAGCCGGTGGCGCGCGGAAAATCGCCCCCCGCCTGACCTGATTTATTGCGCAGTGTCGCCAGATAATCCCGGAAAAATTCCTTCTGGGTGATCCCCCACTTGGTCGCAAAAATCCGCCCCCCCAGATTGTGCTTGATCCGCCCGGTGCTCTTGAAGCCGAAGTGATAGAAACGGCTGTTGCCGACCACCCTGAAGTTTCTGCACCCGGCCACCCAGAACTTCATCAAAAGATCGTCATCCGTGCTCATGCCGGGGCTGAATTCTATGCTGTAACCGCCGACTGCCGTCCACCATTTTCGATGCACCAGGGTCGGCTGCAGAGCCGCGCCTTCGAGATCGTCTCTAGGCTCATTCATGTAGTTGGCCAGCAGCGCCGCCTCGTCGAAGTCGTCCGGCGAAGTACCGTGATCCTGATTGATAATCAGCGGACTCTGCGATTTTCTGGGTTCAATCAAGGTGCCGAAATACAAGGCCAGATCCGTACCTGTCGATTTAATGGCCTCATCGAAAGCCAGATCCCAGCCGGGACAGACCACCATGTCGTCATTCATATACAGCAGCCAGTCGCGCCCGGCTTTCGCCGCCAGATTATTGACCGAAAGACAAATGCCGACGTTTTTTTCGGAATGACTGTATCTCAGATTCTGTGATTTCACCCACTCCAGAGAGCCATCCGAACCGTCATTCACATGCACGATAATTTCATGAGGAACGCTAGAGTGCTTACGTATGCTTTCAACGCAGAGCTTTAAACAATCGAGATTATTCCAGGTAGGAATGAGTATGCTGTACATAAAAACCTTTTAATTATTCGCTATTTCGTCATATGTTACATAACATGACTGCATCGTCAAAGTTTCCCTGTATATCAGTTCGTAATCCTGCGCTACGCGGCTCCAGCTCCTGTCGAACTCAGGCACTAACCCGGTGCGATTGAGTTGCTCATTCACCTCATGAGCCCAAGCGTCAGTTGATGCCGACAGCGGCAGCACCGCCCCTGCATCCTGTTCAACGTCTTCTGCCGCACCGCACACATCCGATATAACCACCGGCACACGCGCCGCCATCGCCTCGGCGATCACCATGCCATAAGGCTCTGCGATGGCAGGATGAAGCAGCACGTCGATCTGACTGAAATAATCGTTGTCTTCGCGCCAGCCCAACAACTTGTAACCGCAATTCCATCCGGAAAAAAGCGCTTCCAGCTCGCCAGGATCGGGGCCCACCACCCAAAACTGCAGCCCGGGGCGTATTTTGCGCAATGCCGCGACGATCTCGATAGCCTTTAGCAAGCCCTTGCGCTGCCACTCCCAGCCGACAAAGCCAACGACGCCTCCCTCTGCAGGAACCGCCCTGGGCTCACGAGCCCTCACAGGCAATACGCCCGGCGCCACCGGAGCTGCAAGTTTTGCGGCGTATTCCGGATAATAGTGCGCCAGCTGGCGGCCGATGAATGCAGAATTCGGCACAATGATTTTTGCAACCCGAAGCTCACGTCGCTCAAGGTAAAGCCTAACCCAGACCCTGATCGAGATGAAGCGCCACCAGCCTTTTTCAAAAATTGTCGCAAAGGGTGGGCCGTGAAAGGTCGTGACGTCGTGCACCCCCAGACGTTCGTGACTGTGTATGATGCGATTCTCACTCGGATTTTCACGCAACCAGCGCGCGACTCGCAGACTGAAACGCACCTGGGAAAGCCAACGCGGCCTTTTGGCCGTCTCTCCCAGTTCAACGACCGCAATTCCGTCGGGTTTAACCGCATGACAACGCTCGCATAGCACGGTAACGCGATGGCCTGCCTGCTGAAACTCCCGCGTCAGCTCCCAGACATAACGCTCCATGCCACCGACGGGTCCGTAGCGTTTAACCACCTGTACGATATTCATAGGCTCGCATTGTAGCGTTATAGAGCAATCCCCGCATTACAACTCGCGCATTGTGCAGTAGAATCCGCCATCCTTCTCTGTGCATCGCTCCCATGTTTTCTATACTGATTCCAACCTGGAACAACCTGGAACTGCTCAAACTCTGCGTGCGCAGCATCCGGCAAAACTCCGCCTACGATCATCAGATCATCATCCATGTCAATGACGGCAGCGACGGCAGCTTAGCCTGGGTTCAGGAGCAGGGGCTAGATTACTCGTCCTCGCCGGAGAATATCGGCATCTGTCTTGCCGTCAACGAAGCGGCCATGCACGCCCGCATGAATTACATCCTGTACCTGAATGACGACATGTACTGCTGCCCGGGATGGGATAGCGCTCTGATCAACAAACTAAAAGAGATAGACACCGACCTGTTCATGCTCTCGGGCACCATGATAGAGCCGCGGCAAACCCAGAATCCCTGCGTGATCGTCAAGGATTACGGACGCGAGGTGGAATCCTTCGATGAAAAGCGCCTGCTGGCTGAACTGACTCAGCACGACAAAGCCGACTGGCTGGGTGCAACCTGGCCGCCAACCCTGGTGAGCCGCCGCTGGTGGTTCAAGGTCGGAGGTTACAGCAGCGAATTTTCCCCCGGCATGAGCAGCGACAACGATTTTTCCATGAAGCTCTGGCACGCCGGATGCCGGATCTTCATCGGTGTGGGCGACTCGCTCGTCTACCACTTCCAGTGCAAATCGACGGGCAAGATAGTCAAGAATGACGGTGGAAAGCAATTTTTGCACAAATGGGGGATGCGCCAGTCGGTATTCGACCGCTATTTTCTGCGGCGCGGTCAGACAGCCTCGGGATTAAAGCTTGCCGAACCCGAACACACCAGACAGTTTCGCTGGCAAATGCTGCGCAGCAGAATCAAGCGCGCATTAAGCTGACCGCCAAATTATCTTAAATTATACTCATAATAATAAATTATTATTTTATGTATAATTATAGATAATTTACCACAAAGAGGCTTTCAATGTCACAGTTCTCGTTTCACCGCCCTGCTCTAGCCAAACAGTTTTGCGATGCGTTGTGCGGAGGTGGCATCGTAGATGCAAAATCCGGGATGTTTCTTGCCGCTCCACGCCGCGTGGGGAAAAGCACGTTTCTGAGGGAAGATCTCGTACCTGAGATCAGATCCAGAGGATGGTTTCCGGTCTATGTGGACTTATGGGCCAATAAAGACGCAGATCCCGCAATGCTGATTTCCGAATCTCTCAAATCGGCCCTCGCCTCACTGGAAGGATTGGTCACCAAAACTGCAAAATCTGCTGGTCTGGACAAGCTCAATTTTGGCGCTTTTGTGCTCGACATGAACAAAGCGGGATTGCCTGACAGTTTCACCGTATCAGACGCACTTGAAAAACTGAATCAAATCTCAAACAAACCCATAGTCCTGATTATCGATGAAGCCCAACATGCACTGAAGACAAGTGCGGGGCTAAGCCTGATGTTTGCCCTTAAAGCCGCGCGAGATCATTTGAACCGCAGCTATGAAAACCCCAGTCTGATGCTGGTATTCACAGGGTCGCACCGTGACAAACTTGCCCATTTCGTACTGAAACGGGATCAGCCTTTCTTCGGCGCAAGCATCACGCCATTTCCCCTGCTTGGGCACGATTTTGCCAAAGCATTCACGATCTGGGCAAACGCGCATCTTGCCGAAAACAATCATCTATCCTCAGATGCCGTACTCGAAGCATTCAAACTTGTCGGACATCGCCCGGAAATGCTGCGCAGCATCATAGGGCAAATTGCACTGGCCGGGGAAGCCGGACAACTGTCCTCCATACTGAGAGATAAGGCCAGGGAGTTTCACAATCAAATGTGGGACGAAATGGCGAGTGAATTTGCCTCGCTAAACCCGCTACAAAAAGCGGTTCTGCAAGTCATGATTTCTAAACGCGGAGTTTCATACCCGCCCTTTTCCGAAGAATCGATGCTGGAGTACAAGAAAATCACCGGGGAGGAGTCACTCGCAGCAACCAGCGTACAGGCTGCGATAGAGGCACTTAGAGACCGGGGGCTGATATGGAATCCGTCGCGCGGATATTATGCCATCGAGGATGACGGTCTGGCCGAGTGGTATCACAGATCTCATGCAAACCAGAAAAACTAGACTGTCAGGTTCACGATCGCTTTTCCGGATTCCCGTTATTGCGGGCATGACGGCATGTTGAATTCAAAGCGGTCAGTTTGCGGTATTTAAGATAGGTGGTACGCGCATTCATGCAGGCAATGCGCCAGCCGGCAACGCCATCGAGCAGTCCCAGCCTCATCAAATAAGTGCGCACAAAAGCCCAGATGCCGCTCAGCGCCGCTCCCACCCAGCTTGACTGTTTGCCCGCTTCAAACATCTGCCTGGCAGCCGCAGAGGAATAGTGCTCGACTTTGCGCTCGACATCTTTTTCGGTGAGGTAACTGTAGTGCAGCAGCGGGTTTTCAAGCTTTGCCACCTTGCCGGACAGTTCCACCGATTCGTGCACCAGGTTGTCGGAAAATTTCCCCGCTCCCCGCCTGAACAGGCGCAGCACATAATCCGGATACCAGCCGCAGTGATGAATGTAGGTGCCGCAGAACTGCGAAAGGCGGGGACAACAATATCCGTCAACGTCAGGCTGATTCATCGCCTGCTCGATCTCTGCACGCAACCTGGGCGTTACGCGCTCATCCGCATCGATGGAGAACACCCATACCCCGCGGGCATAAGCCAGCGCAATATTCTTCTGCGGGCCAAAACCCGGCCAGTCGGCATGCACGTGCACCAGCGCACCCGCCTGCCTGGCAAGCTCAGCCGTGCCGTCCGTGCTGCCGGAATCGACCACGATGACTTCATCCGCCCATGAAACCGACTCTATGCAGGCACGGATATTGGCCGCCTCATTCTTCGCGATAATGATGACCGAGAGATTACTGATCGGCATGCTGCGGCTGGTATTCAGGCACCCATAGTTCCAGGGCGGATTTAACTTCCGAGTCGGCCATGGTCGCAGCCTCCGTCCAGGCCAGCAGCTCTTTTAGCCATGCGCCATCGACCTGCCTGGCCTGAGCGATGCGCAGTTTGGCATGCGGGGTAGGAAGGGTGTGTTCATTGTCGGCCAGCAGCTCTTCGTACAGCTTCTCTCCCGGGCGCAGTCCGGAAAATTCTATTCTGATTTCGTCTTCCGTGTAACCCGAAAGCCTGATCAGATCTTTGGCCAGATCGACAATCTTCACCGACTCGCCCATATCCAGCACGAATATTTCGCCGCCCGCACCCATCAGACCTGCCTGCAACACCAGCTGAGCCGCTTCAGGGATAGACATGAAGTAACGGGTAATTTCAGGATGAGTGACCGTGATCGGCCCCCCTTGCGCAATCTGGGCGCGAAACTTAGGTATCACGCTGCCGGTGCTGCCCAGCACATTGCCGAAACGCACTATGACAAAACGCGTGGCAGCCGCAGGTTGCAGCGCCTGACAGACCATCTCGGCCAGCCGTTTTGAGGCACCCATCACATTGGTAGGATTAACCGCCTTGTCGGTTGAGATCATCACGAACTTGCCGACGCCGTGCCGCTGAGCCGCCTGCGCCACCGTCCAGGTCCCCAGCACGTTGTTGCGTATCGCCTGCCAGGCATTGTGCGT
Organism: uncultured Gallionella sp.; assembly: GCA_964410705.1. GTDB lineage: Bacteria > Pseudomonadota > Gammaproteobacteria > Burkholderiales > Gallionellaceae > Gallionella. The sequence continues at coordinate 72,152 of CAYPIG010000002.1, read as the reverse complement.
CTCCATCATAGGGACATGTTTGTAGGCCGCCGCATGAAACAGCACCGCGGGCTGATGTAACTGCATCACCTCATCGACACGCGATGCATCGCGCACATCGCCCATCAGACAGATAAAGTTTAACGCGGGAAAGGTCTGCTGCAATTGCTGCTCCAGCGTGTAGAGCGCAAATTCGCTGGCTTCGAACAAAACCAGTTTAGAGGGAGAAAAACGCGCGATCTGGCGGCACAATTCCGAACCTATCGAGCCTCCCGCACCCGTCACCATCACGGCCTTTCCGGTCAAAAGACCATGCAGGCCTTCCGTATCCAGCACCACAGGATCTCGCCCCAGCAAATCATCCAGTTCGATTGCCCGCAGCTGGGAGACGGCCACCTTGCCGCTCATCAAGTCATCGAAGGAAGGCACGGTGAGCGTCTGCACCTTGGCCGCATTGCAAAGATGAATGGCGCGCTGGCGCAGCTTATGAGAACTCGATGGCATCGCGATGATCGCGCGCTGAACCCCCAGATGCTCCACCCAGTGCTCCAGTTCTTCCAGCCCTCCCAGCACTTTTACCCCGTTCAGGATACAGTTCTGTTTGCTGATATCGTCATCCAGAAAGCCGACCAGCTGCCAGGCGGGATTTTTGGCCAGATCCTTGGACAGCGCAACTGCAGCGTCCCCCGCCCCCAACACCAGCACCGGCTCGCTGGAAAGCTTCATCCCACCGTGAAATCCCGTTTCCTTCCACATCCGGTAAGCAATGCGGCTGCCACCCATGAACAGGATCAGCAGCATCGGATTTAACACCAGAACCGAGCGCGGTACCACCAGAGTGCTGCGCAACATCCACAACGCGAATGGAACCAGCAAAGCGGCCAGCAGCACAGCCAGCACGATGCGGCGCAGATCGTTCATGCTGGCATAACGCCAGATGCCGCGATAAAGGCCGAACTGCCAGAATGTCGCAAGCTGCAGCGGCACCACCCAGAGCAGGGTTTGCTGCATTTCCAGACTGTAGCTGGCGGGCAGCTCGAAGTTGAAGCGCAACAGATAAGCCAGCATCCACGCAATAGCGGACGCCGTTAAATCGTGCAACACCGCAAGTGCGGTGCGATAGTGAGTCTTACGCAGCATTCATCTTTTCCTGATGCATCCGCCAGCGACGGTCTATCCACATGCTGATCCCCAGATAGATCGCGCCCCACCAGGCCAGCAGATTTCCCTGCCCCTTAACATCCAGCCCCAAGGCGATCAGGGCGGAAACTCCCGCCGCTATCATCAGCACATATTCGGCAATCGCGGTATTGCGATGCCCCCAGCCCATCTTGATCAGCCGCTGATAGTAGTGGCTGCAATGCGCATCTGAGAGTTTTTCCCGGTTGCGTGCACGTTTAAACAGGGTCAGAGTCGCATCCATCACAAAGGGCGAAAAAACCAGCAGGGGGAACCAGAATGGCCAGTATCCCTGCTGCCATCCCCATACGCCGAAGGCTGAGGCGAGAAAGCCCAGCGGGATGGAGCCCGCATCTCCCAGAAAAACCCGTGCCGGATGAAAGTTATGATAGAGAAAGCCCATGGATGCAGCTCCCACCGTAAAACACAGCATGGCCAAAGCTTCATTTCCCGCCATCAACGCCCCGACCGCGTAAAAACTGAAGCCGAACAAGCCCATGCCCCCCGCCATGCCGTCCGACCCATCCATGAAATTGTACAGATTGGTCATCCACACCACATACAGCAGCACCGGAACTGCCCACAGCCAGCCGATTTTGGCGCCGAAAACCACCAGCAGCGCGGCAAGAAAATGGCCTATCAGACGAGTTTTCGGTGTCAATCCGCGCACATCGTCGACCAGCGACAGCACAAAAAGCCCGAGCGACGGCACCACGATCCACCATGCCCAGTACTGAAACAGCAATACCCAACCGGCCATGATACCGGCCATCAGGGCGATACCGCCTGTGCGGGGGATGGGCTTGTCGTGCAGCGAGCGCTCGTTTGGGATGTCTTCTATGGTGCCGTGCTTGCTTAAAGTGAGTATCAGGGTCAGCAGCAGCGTCACGCAGGAGGAAATCAGCGGGGAATAGTGGTTCATGAGTACGACCGTAGTTTAGGCAGCCTCGATTTTAACAGCTTGTGTCTTCTCCGTATCGGCATCCTTGCAAGCTAGATGCGTCAGACACCGCTCGAAAACCATGAGGGGGGTAATTTGCTGCTGACAGGGAGGAATTCCAGCGCCTTGCACCTTCGGACAATCTCGCTTAAAACAGGGTGCGCAGTCCATGCTGCTGGTAATGTGCAGACAGGACTTACCCAGAATTCCGCTGTATTGCGGATCGGTGGGGCCGTGCAGCATGATGCCGGGTATGTCCATTGCGGTTGCGATATGCCCTATTCCCGATTCGACGCTGACAAAACCGCGCGAACTTAGCAACACCTCCATCAGTTCGGATAAAGACAGTACAGGCAGCACTTGCGCCGAAGTTTCTTTCGCCAGCCGCAACGCGCGAAGGTGCTCGGCTTCATTCCCCCAAGGCAACTGGCAGAGCCATCCCTGGCTACTTAACAGCCGCACCAACTCCATCCAATATGACTCGGGCCAGTATTTGCTGTTCCAGGTCGTGCCGTGCAGCAGCACGATGCGGGGCGGCTCGTTTTTTGCATCAGCCGTAACATGCTGACGGCGAAATTCATCCAGGCCGTAATCTGCAGGCTGCGAGGGATCGGCACCGAACAGCTGTGCCACCAGTTGCCGGTTTTTATCGACCACATGCAGGCCGGGCTGAATAACGGCAGTACTTTTATAGAACCGTGCTGCCAGAGCTTCACGCGCCGATTTCGCATCGAAGCCGTATATGTCGACACCGGCCAGGTGCGACAGCAGCGCGCTTTTCAACAGTCCCTGGGCATCGAGCACCAGATCGTAATGCTCTTCGCGCAGCTGACGCTTCAGATTTTTCAACAAAGAAGGCAGCTTCCACCACTGTTTCTTGTGGCGGCGCAGCGACACCTGAATCACCTTATCGACGGCCGAATGCCATCCCACCATCTGGGCGAAGGCGGGCTCCACCAGCCAGTGTATCTCCGCATCCGGCAAACGGCGGCGCAGGTCGCTGACTGCGGGGAACATGTGCAGTATATCGCCCAGTGAAGACAGCCTTACGACGAGGATTTTCATGTGAGATGTTTCATGCAAACAAGTCCGCATCCTTGAGCATTTTTCCCAGCAGATCTTTGCCGGACAAAGCGGGCGGCGCTGTTAACTGCCAGTCGATTGCCAGTTCGGGATCATTCCAGGCGATGCAGCGTTCGAATTCAGGTGCCCAGTAATCCGTCGTCTTGTAGAGAAACTCCGCCGTATCGGACAACACCACAAAGCCGTGCGCAAATCCCTCGGGGATCCAGAACATGCGCTTGTTGTCAGCCGATAGTTCTGCCGCGACATGCTGACCGAAAGTAGGTGAACTCATGCGTATGTCCACCGCCACATCAAGAACCGCACCCTGCACCACCCGCACCAGTTTGGCCTGCGGCTGCCTTATCTGATAATGCAAGCCGCGCAGCACGCCTTTTACCGAACGCGAGTGATTGTCCTGCACGAAATCGGCATCGCGACCGGTCAGTTCGGCAAATTTTTTCCGGTTGAAGCTCTCGTAAAAGAACCCTCTATCGTCGCCGTAAACGGTGGGCTCTACGATCAGCAGGTCGGGAATACTGGTCGGTATTATTTTCATGCCTTTTCCCTCAAAACCTGCATCAAATAGGCTCCGTAACCGCTCTTAATCAGGGGAGAGGCCAGTTTTTCGAGCTGAGCCGCATCGATGAAACCGTTGCTGTAGGCGATTTCCTCGGGACAGGCGATCTTCAGTCCCTGACGGTGCTCTATGGTCTGGATGAACTGGCTCGCATCGAGCAAGGACTCATGAGTGCCGGTATCGAGCCAGGCAAAACCGCGCCCCATGGTCTCAACCGAGAGCTGGTCCTGTTCCAGATATATCCGGTTGACATCGGTGATCTCCAGCTCTCCGCGCGGCGATGGTTTGAGATTGGCCGCGATATCGATCACCTGATTGTCGTAAAAATACAGACCCGTGACTGCGTAATTGGATTTGGGAATTAGCGGCTTTTCCTCCAGAGAAACCGCGCGCCCCGCCTTGTTGAACTCCACTACGCCGTAACGCTCCGGATCCCGCACATGGTAGGCGAATACGGATGCGCCCTGTTTTCTCTGTGCGGCATGGCGCAGTTGCTGCTGAAAATCGTGTCCGTAAAAGATATTGTCACCCAGTACCAGCGCAGAAGGGTCGCGACCTATGAACTCGCGGCCTATGATGAAAGCCTGCGCCAGCCCGTCGGGAGAGGGCTGCACCGCGTACTGCAGATTCAGCCCCCATGAGCTTCCGTCTCCCAGCAGCTGCTCAAAGCGCGGCGTATCCTGCGGAGTTGAGATGATCAATATGTCGCGTATTCCCGCCAGCATCAGCGTCGAGAGCGGATAGTAGATCATCGGCTTGTCGTAGACGGGGAGGAGTTGCTTGGATACCGCCAGCGTGACCGGATGCAGCCTTGTGCCCGATCCCCCTGCGAGTATGATGCCTTTCCGGGGGGAAGCGGGAAGTGGAAAGTGGCGAGTGGGAAGTGTGTTCATGTGCTGCTCCATTTTTTATATAGCCCGGTCAGTAACTATCCAGTATTTCCGTGAGCATGCGCTCAACACCTGCCTGCCAGTGCGGAACATGCAAATCGAAGGTGTGTTGCAACTTTTCCGTGCTCATACGCGAGTTATGCGGTCGACGGGCCGCAGTCGGAAATGCGCTGGTAGGCACTGCCTCAATGGAGTCGACTTTAAACTCCACGCCGGATCGTCTTGCAAAATCGATGACAAAATTCGCATAGCCGTGCCATGAAGTCTCGCCCCCTGCCACCAGATGATACAGGCCGGAGACATCGGGATTCCGCATTGCCGTCCTTACCGCGTGAGCCGTGATGTCAGCCAGCAGATCCGCACCGGTCGGCGCACCGACCTGATCGTCGATCACTTTGAGACTTTCGCGCTCCTGTGCAAGCCTCAGCATGGTTCTGGCAAAGTTCCCGCCGCGCGCACCGTATACCCAGCTGGTGCGAAAAATCAGGTGCTGACAACCTGACGATGCAATCAACTGCTCCCCTTCCAGCTTGGTCGCACCGTACACGCTCAGCGGCGTGGCCTGATCCGTTTCCTGCCAGGGAACATCGCCGCTGCCGTCAAATACATAGTCGGTCGAATAATGAACCAGCCAGGCATTGATCCGCCTGGCTTCATGAGCCAGTATTCCGGGAGCTTGCGCGTTGATGAGGCGCACGAGTTCAGGTTCGCTCTCGGCCTTGTCCACGGCGGTATGCGCCGCAGCATTGACGATGAGATCGGGCGAGACCGAGCGTACCGTCTGAGATAAAGCCGACAGATCGGTAAAATCTACCGTATCGGAATCGAGCGCGATGAGTTCACCCAGCGGCGCCAGACTGCGCTGCAACTCCCATCCCACTTGACCATTTTTACCGAGCAACAGTATCTTCATCAAGCGCGGCCCGTATAGTTTTTTTCCACCCACTGCCGGTAACTGCCGGACAGCACGGAATTCACCCAGTCCTGATTGTCCAGATACCACTGCACCGTTTTGCGTATGCCCGTCTCGAAAGTCTCGGCCGGTTTCCAGCCCAGCTCTCTTTCTATCTTGCGCGCGTCTATCGCATAGCGGCGGTCGTGACCGGGACGATCCGTGACAAACTCAATTTGCTGTGCGTAGGACACTCCATCGGCGCGCGGCTGCAGCTCGTTGAGCAGATCGCAGACTATGTGCACGATGTCCAGATTGGCCTTTTCGTTCCATCCGCCAACGTTGTACACTTCGCCCGGCACACCTTTTTCCAGCACACGGCGTATCGCGCTGCAATGATCCTTTACGTACAACCAGTCGCGTATCTGCTGCCCGTCACCGTATACCGGCAGCGGTTTACCCGCCAGCGCATTGACTATCATCAGCGGAATCAGTTTTTCAGGGAAGTGGTAGGGGCCGTAATTATTCGAGCAGTTGGTGGTCAATACCGGCAAACCATAGGTGTGATGATAGGCCCGCACCAGATGATCGCTGGCCGCCTTGCTCGCCGAATAAGGGCTGTTGGGCTCGTAACGGCGCGTCTCGGTGAAGGCAGGTTCGTCTTTGGCGAGCGAACCGTATACCTCATCGGTGGAAACATGCAAAAAACGAAATGCGGATTTTTCAGTTTCAGGCAAACCGCCCCAGTACCCGCGCACCGCTTCTAACAGATGAAAAGTTCCGACCACGTTGGTCTGAATGAAGTCTTCAGGGCCGTGTATCGAACGGTCTACATGGCTTTCCGCCGCGAAGTTGATCACCGCGCGGGGCTGATATTGCGTAAGCAAATCCGCCACCAGCTGTCCGTCACCGATGTCGCCCTGCACGAATACATGGCGCGGATCGTCTTTCAAAGAGGCGAGATTTTCCAGATTCCCCGCATAAGTGAGTTTGTCCAGGCTCACGACACCCTCGTCGTGCTGCGCACACCAGTCCAGAACAAAATTTGCGCCTATGAATCCCGCACTGCCTGTCACCAATATCATAACGAACCTTTACTGTTTTTTGAGGTGGCACTTTGGCATCGAGCCGTCCACGAACCGGTCGCAATGATACACAGATGGAGTCAATTGATAAACGTCAGAAAATCTTAAACAAAGCAGGAATTTTCGTATGGTGCTTGACCAAATCGCCGTACAGATCAACATAGGATCGAACCATCTGATCCGCCGTAAAGTGTTCCCAGTACCGCGCTTCAGCTCTTCTCCCCATCTCTGCCGCTTGTTCCGGATGCTCCCAGAGGTACTGCATTGCCTGGCGCATGGCTATCGGGTCACTGGGCGGCACCACCAACCCTGTTTCATCTGCAATGTTGATGAACGTTGTACCTGTACCAATCTCGCTGGAAATCATCGGCTTGCCATACATAGCCCCCTCCAGCAGCGATATGCCAAACGCTTCTGAGCGCAACTGAGAGGGAAACAAAACGCCATAGCACAGCGTCAGCAACGCAACCTTGTCTTCATCCGGCAAATGTCCCAAGAAATGGATATTACGCAGCCCTAGCTGTGCGGCCTGCGCTTTCAGTTCTTCCTCAATCGGGCCCGCACCCACAATAACGATGGGATAATCGATTCCTTGCGCCGCCTCCATCAAGATATGCAAGCCCTTGTAGTATCGAATCACGCCAACAAACAGGAAAAATTTAGGACCCAATTTTTCGCGCCAATACGTCATTTTTTCCGTTGATGGAACAGGGTAAGTAGACTTATCTAAACCAATTGGAATTACGTCAACTTTGTGCTTGCACTTTGCTAACACGTCGCTGGTCGCCAGGTAATTGGGCGACGTGGCGACTATGCGCTTCATGTCCCCCAAAAACTTCCACTTCAGCGGACGATAGAGCTTAAGCAGGTTCGTCTGGCGAATGATGTCCGAGTGGTAGGTCACCACCGTCGGCTTTTTCACCATCGTTGCAAAATGAACCACATCCATGAAGGGCCAAGGGAAATGGTAGTGGATCACATCTGCCTTTTTAGCCAACTGCGCAAAGCGCAGAAAAGCTGATGCAGAAAATCCAGTGGATGCGATCTGCACGGTGAGTCTTGCACGATGGGCCTGGTAACCATCAATGTCAATCGTACGAGGCACCCTCTCTGGCGTGAGCGACAGCACATCGGTTTGAACACCGAACTTCACAGCCCCCCGAGCTATTTGATTAATAACCTGCTCAATTCCACCCATAGTGTCCGGAAATGATGTTTTGTAAAAATGAAGAACTCTCATACTACCCTGAATACTCCGGTTATCCGCTTATTGATTTGAACCACACGGCATATGGCTGGGCAAGCCACCACTTTAGTGGTAAGCGGCCATGGTATTTGCGCACCACAGCCATTGCCTCTTGGTAGTGGCAACACCGCAGAGTCTTGGTCTTAGTGGCCTCGTGATCACGGTTTACAGCAACAAACTTATCTACAAAATGCAGTGCACCCAGTTGCTTGTACAGCCGCCACCACAAGTCGTAGTCCATAGCCATATGCAATTGACCGTCGACCCCATCCACGGCATCCCATGCCGAGCGACGAATAAGTGTTGCCGGCTGCGAAATGATGCAACGCAACGCCAATCGACTTTCATCAAACGGTTCCACCCACACCGGAGCCCGCTTGCCCGTTTTTTGCACCACGTTCCACGACCGCCCATACACTGCCGGTGGCTCAGGATTCGCTTGCAATTCACCGAGCAGGGTTGACAAACCGCCAGGCAAAAACCAGTCGTCACTGTTCAACCAGCATACAAAGGGAGCACTTCCCTGCGCGATGCCTTCGTTGATGGCCGATGCCTGCCCTGCATCGGCACCGCTACGCCAGCCTGCTAATTGGCTCTCCCATTTTCGAATGACATCAACAGAGTTATCGGTTGATCCACCATCCAGCACAAACACCTCTACAGGAACTTGCTGCTGAAAAATGGATGCCAGCGCATCGTCAAGAAACCGGCCTTGATTGAAAGACGGTACAGCGATTGTCACCAGTGGGGTAACTAGCGGCTTATCCATGCGCTACGCAACTGCCTTCGTCAGAAAGTCTGCGTAAGCCTTGGCAATGCCATCGCGCAGCGATGTAACAGATTGCCACCCCAAAGCACGCAGTCGATCAACATTGAGCAGCTTGCGCGGGGTGCCATCGGGCTTGCTGGCATCGAACACAATCTCGCCCTTAAAGCCCACTACATCCATCACCGCCTCGGCCAACTCGCGTGTGGTCACATCTTGCCCTGTGCCTACATTGAATAAACCATCTTGAACATCGTCACGCTCCATCAAGAACACGCAAGCATCAGACATGTCGTCCACATACAAAAACTCGCGCATAGGCTTGCCAGACCCCCACACCACGTAACTGCTATCACCGCGTAACTTGGCTTCGTGCGCTTTGCGAATTAGAGCTGGGAGAACATGGCTATTGTTCAGGTCGTAATTGTCATTGGGTCCGTACAAGTTACTGGGCATTACTGAGACATACTGGACGCCGTACTGCCGGTTGTAGCTTTCGCAAAGCTTGATACCCGCAATTTTGGCAATGGCATAGGGTTCGTTGGTCGGCTCCAAGGGGCCGGTGAGCAAATAATCTTCCTTGATCGGCTGTGGGCAATCTCGCGGATAGATGCAGCTGGACCCCAAAAACAGTAACCGTTGCACACCCGCCTGACAGGCCGCGTGGACGATGTTGGCCTCCATCATCAGGTTTTGATAGATGAACTCACCCCGGTAGGTGTTGTTGGCATGAATGCCCCCCACTTTGGCGGCCGCCAGAAACACGTAGTCAGGCTTTTCGTGCTCCAGAAACTGCTCAACGGATGCTTGGTGGGTTAAATCCAAATCAGCGTGGGTGCGGGTGAGCAAGTTTGAATAGCCCGCAGCAGCAAGACGCCGAACAATGGCCGAACCCACCATGCCGCGGTGCCCCGCAACGTAAATCTTGGCATGCTTGTCCATCGGCTTACTCGTGGTAGTTGAACGTGCTGAACCCATGTCGTTTGACCAGCTCATCGCGCTCTGCGGCCTTCATATCTTCACACATCATTTCGCTCACTAACTCATGGAAGCTGATCTTGGGCGTCCAGCCCAACTTGTCCCTGGCCTTGCTTGCATCCCCCAAAAGGGATTCAACTTCAGTGGGGCGGAAGTACCTTGGATCAACTGCCACAATACATTTACCGCTGGCATCAAAGCCTTTTTCGTCCACGCCTTCACCCGACCAGCGAATGGCAAGACCAATTTCCTTCGCAGCCACATTCACAAACTCACGAACGCTGTACTGCACGCCTGTGGCAATTACGAAGTCCTCTGGTTGGTCTTGCTGCAGCATCAGCCACTGCATTTCCACGTAGTCTTTGGCGTGCCCCCAGTCGCGTTTAGCGTCAAGATTGCCGAGGTGCAAGCAGTCTTGCAGACCCAGCTTAATGCGTGCAAGTGCGCGGGTGATCTTTCGTGTAACAAAGGTCTCGCCGCGCACAGGGCTTTCGTGGTTGAACAAAATGCCATTGCACGCATACATGCCGTAAGCCTCACGGTAGTTGACCGTGATCCAGTAGGCGTAAAGCTTGGCAACTGCGTAGGGGGATCGGGGATAGAAGGGAGTAGTTTCCTTCTGTGGGGTTTCCTGCACCAGTCCGTACAGTTCAGAGGTAGAAGCCTGATAGAAACGAGTTTTTTTCTCCAACTTCAGGATTCGAATGGCTTCGAGTATGCGAAGTGCACCTAACGCATCGGAGTTCGCCGTGTACTCCGGCTCTTCAAAGGAAACCGCTACATGCGACTGAGCTGCCAGGTTGTAAATCTCGTCGGGCTGCACCTGTTGAATGATGCGGACCAGACTGGAAGAATCCGTCATGTCACCATAGTGCAGAACAAAACGTCGACCGGTATCGTGGGGATCCTGGTACAGATGATCAATACGATCTGTATTAAAAAGGGACGATCGGCGCTTGATACCGTGAACCTCGTAGCCTTTGCCGAGCAACAGCTCGGCAAGATAGGCCCCATCCTGTCCGGTAACACCTGTAATTAAAGCTTTCTTCATTTCGTATCCTCTGTAAAGTCAAAACCTGCTTTTTAATAAATTGTGTCAATGTCGATTAATGCGATCGCGCCTTAGCCCTTACTTACCTCGTCGCGGACACTGTGATCTATGCATCATATGAAACAGATATATCGCGAATCTTAATAATTTCGCCCCGGTGAATATCGAAAACATCCATGTCCCCAATTAGCTTTAGCCCTTCAGAAATGTCTAAGTAGCTAAGCGCACCTTCTGGAGTTCGAGACTCCCTAAACATTGGTCTCGTATATTTGCGATGTGCAACTTGAATAGCACTCTGCGCAAGCACGTCGTTTCTGCAGAAAAATGCGTTGTTCCCACCGTTATTCGTACCGACAAGCGTATACCCCTTCTCCACCGCAAGTTGGTTCAGAGCAGCAAGAGATGCGCCAGCATAGAGCCAAGAGAAATGCTTCTTCGTCCGGTCAAAAGCCGGGTCATACGGAACAGTTACCTTAGCCATGGAACCGAACATGCCATTGTATTCACAAATAACAATTTGTGGCGAAATTACTTCGATTGCCTTCCAAAGCCAGTAGTCAACGCCGTCCACATCAATAGAAAGCAACCCGATTTGGCCTGCAAACCCATTCTCTGAAAGAACCTGATTAACGTTTTCACAGTCCACGAAAACATCAATCGCCGTCAGGCTGTAACGCCAATACAACTCGCTCAACTTAACCTTATTTATGTAGCCCGTACCACCGTCTACAATCATTCCCCGCCAATTGTCTTTCTCTAAGAGAAGTCGTGTATTTGCCTCGCTGTAATCGCCAACGCCGATCTCGATAAATGATTTAGTGATCCCAGGGCACTGAGAAATAAGATACTGAATCAGTCCATCCTCATCCCATTGCGAATACACTTTGTAACCATGGGATGAAAATTCCTCGGAGCGATTGACCGCAAGAGCCACACCACCAATACCGATATTTGCGTTTGAAGCTTGCCGCATAATCTCCCAAAGAATCTGAGTTTGTGCTCCGATCAGGCTTTCAACGCGGGTCGCAAGTCGAGCAGTCGTTTGTTCATTGACCGCTGACAAGTCACTAAAAACGCGCTGAGTCTG
>CAYPIG010000002.1:0-60317 GCA_964410705.1 uncultured Gallionella sp. | reverse complement strand
CAAAGCCTGTGTACTCAACAGGCTTTCAATGCGGGCCTCAAGTCGAGCAGTCGTCTGTTCATTGACCGCTGACAAGTCACTAAAAACGCGCTGAGTCTGCAAAGCCTGTGTACTCAACAGGCTTTCAATGCGGGCCTCAAGTCGAGCAGTCGTCCGCTCATTAACGGCTGACAGATCGTTAAAGACACGCTGAGTCTGCAACTCAAGTAGGTCCCCGACCCTTGGAACTACTGAATTAAGAACACGAGACGTAAAGCCGATTAACAGTCGATCATAGATGCGAAAAGCCACTGACTTCTTTACGGCTTGCTTAACGCGCTGTTTGATTGATAGAGGCGGCGGCATCCACGGCGCGATGGCGGCGCTGAACTCAGTCTCGCTTGTTACACGAATCGACTCCTTAGCCGGGCAATACATTGAACGTAGAATATTTCTAGCGTTGACATATTTTTCCCATTCAAGCTTGAAGTCGCGCGTGCTAATTCCGCCAAGCACAAAGCGAGACACCGGAATTGGAATATGCTTCACGCAGGCGTTTTGATTAAAGACTGCATTTAGCAAGACGTTGTACTCTCCGCTAGCCTCTGGCGCCTGCTTGCAGAGATACGAACATTTCTTTAATACCCAGCGCCGGTAAAACGTAGCTTGATGGTGAATTGACTCATCAAATAACTGGCGACGATTGCGCAGATAACCTATATCTAAAAATTTACCAGCAACAAATGCCCCATGATCGTGCGTGTCCGATGGCTTCAAATACACTGGCATAAGATTGCCAAAGACTATATCGGCATCTGTCCGATCAAAGAAAGACGCTACAGCCGCGCAGGTATTCCTGTCGTAAAACACGTCACCTGCATTTAAGAAAATTACAATGTCGCCGGTTGCCGCTCGCGCACCTTTTTGCATTGCATCGTAAACGCCATCGTCCTTTTCACTGACAAAGCGGCCTACGGAATACTCGCCAATAATGTCCTGCGTGCCGTCCCTTGAGCCGCCATCAATAATCACATGCTCGACATTATCAAATGTTTGTCGAGAAACCGACTCCAAAGTGAGCCTAATAGTGTCACGCGCATTAAGGCAAACCGTGACAACCGAAATTTTCTTGACGCTCATGGAATGGCCCTGTCAGACAGAGACATCGCATAGTCAATCGCCTCATAAAGCCTCGTAGAAAGCTTCGCGGTATATCGCTGCGATTGCTGATGGAGGTCTTCGGTTGAAGGTGGATCGTATGGTGTATTTAAGAAGATTTCCATCTTTTCCACCAGATCTGCTGGATCCTTCTTTTTAAAGAGTACTACGCGTGCCGGATCAAGTGGCAACTCATAATTGATCGGAATGTCCGATGCAATAGCACGCACGCCCAAGCTAATAGCGTCGTAGATTGAACCGCCACCGGGACCTCCTTCAAATAAGGTTGGCTGAATTACCGCAACAGAAGCCTTCATCAACTCAAGCTGATCGTCCTTGGGGATATAGTCGAGGAACCTGACGACGGCGCTGACATCCAGATCTATGACCAGTTGTCGCAAGCTGTCAATATATCCTGGTTTTCGTGGCTCCTGCATTCTGCCGGTGAAGACAAAATCGACATCAAGTCCACGTTTCTTGGAGATGGCCGCTGCCTGTATGACCGTTTCAATAGACTTATGTACCCAGAACTGATTGCAGACGATAAAATACTTTCTCTGAAGTCCGTACGGCGCACTCAACTCTGGCCGTGGTGTCAATTTTTCGAATTCGATGATCGGAGCAAACGGAAGATCGAATATCTGGTTTGAATCGGCACCATAAAATCCCATCATGTCCTTCTTCGCATCGCGAGAATTAATGATCATCGGCTTACCAGTGGCAAAAAGTCCACGTATCCGCTCATCCCTTACTCGCTGAGCTTCATCATTAAAAAACTCGGGATAGTGCTTCGGTTGGCAGTCAGGCCAATACGTTATATAAGGGAGCGTTGTAGGTAAGATATGAATTGAAGGCAAAAAAACGTCGATTTTTTTTTCAATCTGGATTCGCGCAAGTGACTCCGCATCTAATTCGCATTCCAGCAATTCCATGCTCGGGCAAGCCTCAAGATAAAAATCATAGGCCCTTGGCTTCTTCCTGATGATCTGATCAGAAACCGGTCCAATATGCCGTAAAAGAGCACGCAGAAATTGCTTGAGGTACGGAATTTTCTTTAATTTCTCTTTGAGCGTAGGCGATGCCATGTGCTCAATCCGTTCATTCGAACGCGGACACAAGAATACAATTTCGTTCTGACATTCGAGAGCAAGTCCACGAATTAAATTTTTCAAGAAATCATTAGCGCCAATATTTATCAGGAACTCGTGCGAGAGTATTCCGATACGCAGTTTTTGTCTATTATGTTCGTTCATTTGCTACTCTTTTCGCGTGAAGAAGCTCGCAACGGATTGACAAATTTGAGCAACATCATCTCTGATTAGATCAGGGTAACTAGGGAGGTTAATGCCTCTGGATGAAATATCTTCTGCAACCGGAAAACTTTCACCTGGTCTGTGATACATATTCATCTGATGTATTGGGTAGAAAAGCGGCCTAGTTTCAATCCCGCACTCTTTAAGCCACTCCCTGAGGGGGTCTCGATGACTGGCTTCTTCGGTCAGTATGGAAACCATCCAATAGCTGTGGAATGTGCTTGGTCGAACAGCATGAATTTGTACCGGAAGGCTTTCTAGCATTTCGTGATACCAAGCTGCTATCTGCTGTTTTTTATCAACCAATTGTTCGATGGCGTCCATTTGTGCGCAACCGATTGCTGCACAAATATTGGTCATTCGGTAGTTATACCCAACGATGTCATGCCAATACTCGCGATCCTTAGCCAAGCCCTGACCCTTTAGACGTGTCGCGAACTCTCCAAAAGCATCACTATTCGTGACCACCATCCCACCCTCTCCGGTAGTAATGGTTTTATTTCCGAAGAAACTAAATGTAGAAATATCCCCAAAAGTTCCGACAAACTGATCACCACACTTCGTCCCTAGGGCCTCTGCGCAGTCTTCAACCACGAAAAGCGAATGCTGTTTAGCCAAAGCCATAACAGCGCTCATGTCGCAAGCATGTCCATACAAATGAACTGGCATGATTGCCTTTGTGCGCGGCGTGATTTTCCGTGCAGCATCTTCAACGTCAAGTTGCCAATACTCAGGCTCACTATCGACAAATACAACCGTTGCGCCAGTATAAGTTACAGCGTTTGCCGATGCTATATATGTCAAAGTTGGAACCAGCACCTCATCGCCGGGACCGATGCCCAGTGCTTCCAGCGCGAGATGTAACGCTACCGTCCCATTGCTTACTGAAAGTGCATGACCAACACCAAGGTACTCCGCGAAACGAGTTTCGAATTCATTTATGAATTTACCTTTTGACGAAATCCATGTCGAATCTAGACATTCGAGAACAAAGTCCCGCTCCTTTCCAGTAAAGTGAGGTTTGTATACAGGATATTTTATATTCATTTTCTTATCGCTTTTCATTTCAATAGGCTATGTCACAGTTAATTGTTGAACTCTACCCATACCCAGAGCTGCAAACAAAACAGCGCGGGGAGACAGGACGCCATTAGCCGAGTCTATCATCCTTCGCCAGCCAAGATAATTGGCAAGGTTATGAGTAGCGACCCCATGAAACCGGATCATCCATTCCTTGAACCGACTGCCATAGGCGTTCACGTTCTGCACGTGGTAAACCTTGCCGATCACCTTGATTCCTGCGACCAGATTGATCGGACGTTGGGTGATGCCAATTTCGCGAACCGCTGCGCCCAACGCCCTGCCGCTGTCGGTGCAAAGCACCGCATCAGAGGTCAGCAGCAGCTTGTCCTGTACGCGACTTTCAACCAGTGCGCTGACAGCCTGATGTGTTCAATCTTTTGCAGGAGATTCACCAAAACGCTTCTTTGATGCGGCGTCAATTTTTCAAACTCCGCCATCAAACATGAAATTCTTCAGTTTTCATCGCAGCACCTATCTTGTTGATTGGTATGGGGATGGTATAGACCACTATTTAACTGTAACATAACATTTTAATGTTATAAGACCACAGCTGAATGGAAAACGGATTTTGCGTATTGATGTGAAGGTCTCTCAATTGCGCGATGCAGCAACCATGCTAGCGAAATGGCGCTGACAGTTACCAAGGGCAGCGAAAAAGCCGTGCTCACGCCTAAATCAATAAATACGCGAAGACTGACGTAACCGACTATTGGATGCACCACATATAGCGGATAACTAATATCTGCAAAGAAGTTAAAAAATTTATTTCCTTTAAATAACCTCTGGAATCTAAATGCAAATCCAAAAAAAATGAGCGCAAACACATAATTTGACAACAAACCAACTCCCAGCTTATCCGGCCCCATTGCGACCATAAAATAATATGCAACCATCAGACTCGCCACAAGAGCAACACCATAATATTTTCTAATTGATCCCATGTACATATAATTAAATGCCACTCCAATAAACATATATACAATGAACTGCGCATCAACCATCAATCGAACAGCAAATTGGTAATAGTGAACCGTGGTTTGATCAAACCAGGCCGCCTTCGATTGCAGAAGCGGCCACAATATAATTGTTGCAATTAGTAACACTAGAGGAACCGTGAACACCTTCGTCGATCTGGACCTAAACCAGCTTAGACCAAGAGCACAAATCACATAAAATTTCATTTCAATATCAAGTGTCCAAATAATTCCGTCAATCATCGGAACGTTAAACAGATCTCTAATGCCTGGAAAATAGTGTACTCCGACATGTCCTAAACTCCAAATCCATGGCCGCTCAAAATATTTTCCAGCAAGATACAGTGCGAACAAAGACATCGAAAAACCGACTATATACGTTGGGTAAATTCGAAATATTCGATTGAACATAAACTCCTTCCACATTGCTCGGCGTAGTGCAAATGGTATTACAAATCCACTTATAAGAAAGAAAATTGCTACGCCAAACGGTCCCCAAGAAAAATACGGCACAAATCCAATCCACTGTGAATAGTAAATTGAGGCAGGAGAAGGGGAGTACGTAGGCGAATTTATCAACGCACTTACACCTTGGGGGAAGATCCAAAACATATAAAAAAAATGAGAAAAAACCACTGATATAGCAGCAAATCCTCTTAATGTATTCGCAAATTCGACTTTAGCAATAGGCTCAGCAGATTTAACTCGATCTTGATCGTCACATAATTTTTTGGCTAAATATGTCATCATAATTTTGGCAAAATTTGCAACAGTGGTTTATAACGCCACAGGCGGGAATTGTCAACCTAGTTGCGAATTGACACTCAAGTCATTGCTGAAAGGCATCGCCAAGTGTTATTATTAACGTAGTAATTTCTTAGTTAGCGCAGGGTGTCAGTAGCTTCAAGGGAGGCTGCCATGCCCCCCGAGATTGAGCGCCACAGATAAGTATCTGTGCGTTTCGGGGGATTTACTGGAGGAGGCGGGTTGAAAGAACAACTCAAAAATGTCGGGATTGGCGCAGATAGAACTTGCTTGGCAAGTGACAACTCTGGTACGGAAACGAACCTAGAGAGTGCGTCAGCCGCACCTTCGCATCTTTGCCTAATCCCCACCATTCTCTGTGGTGGCGCTGGCTCTAGGCTTTGGCCGGTCTCGCGGGAGCTGCACCCCAAACCGTTTATTCGTTTGGCAGATGGAAAAAGCCTGCTCCAAAAAGCCTTTCTGCGCGGCACCCAACTCCCCGGCGTGAGCCATCTGATGACGGTGACCAACCGCGAACTTTTCTTCAAAACCGAAGATGAGTTCCGCGAAGTAAATGCCACCAACGCATCAACCTCTTTCATCCTTGAGCCCTTCGGTCGCAATACCGCAGCTGCCATCGCAGCCGCCGCGCTGCAAGTTGCAAAAACACATGGCCCTGATGCAATTCTGTTGGTGTTGGCCGCCGATCACTTAATTTCTGACCAAGCGGCCTTCCAGCAGGCCGTAGTCAAAGCCATTGAACTTGCACAACAAGGCATGCTTGTCACTTTTGGTATCCAGCCAGATGCGCCAGAAACCGGCTATGGCTACATCGAATCAGATGGCAATAGAGTGCTACGCTTTGTAGAAAAGCCCTCACTTGAAAAAGCCAAAGAGTATTTGGCTTCAGGGCATTTTCTCTGGAATTCAGGCATTTTCTGTTTTGCCGCAGGCACCATGCTGGAGCAGATGGAGATACACTGCCCAACAATCCTGTCAGCCACCCGAGCATGTATTGAACAGTCGCGCTTGACAACAGGCAATGGCTTTAGCCAGTTAAAACTTGATGCCACAGCTTTTAAGAACGTTCCTGATAACTCCATCGACTACGCTGTTATGGAAAAGTCTGACCAAGTGGCCGTGGTGCCCTGCAATATCGGGTGGAGCGACATCGGCTCTTGGAGTGCAGTAGGCGACCTGACCGAGCCGGACTGCAAAGGCAATCGGATCGAAGGTGAAGTTCAGTTGCACGATGTGAACA
Source organism: uncultured Gallionella sp. (assembly GCA_964410705.1). Classification (GTDB taxonomy): domain Bacteria; phylum Pseudomonadota; class Gammaproteobacteria; order Burkholderiales; family Gallionellaceae; genus Gallionella. The sequence goes on along the minus strand of CAYPIG010000002.1, from coordinate 53,805 downwards.
ATTGCTACATTCAGAGCAATGAACGCATGGTCGGCGCCGTGGGTGTCAGTAACCTGATCATTGTCGACACCCCCGACGCTCTGCTGGTGGTTGACCGCAGCCGCGCCCAGGATGTCAAGCATCTCTACACCAGCCTGAAGGCGCGAGGCCACGACGCCCACAAACTCCATCGCACCGTGCACCGACCCTGGGGTAACTACACCGTGCTTGAGGATAGTCCGCGCTTCAAGATCAAGCGCATTGAGGTCAAGCCCGGTGCCAGCCTCAGCCTGCAAATGCACCACCACCGCAGCGAGCACTGGATAGTGGTGAGCGGCATGGCGAGAGTAGTCAATGGCGATCGTGAACTGCTCGTCAACACCAATGAGTCGACCTATATTCCAGCCGCCCACAAACACCGCTTGGAAAATCCTGGTGTTCTCAATCTTGTCATGATCGAGGTTCAGAGCGGTGAATATCTGGGTGAAGACGATATCGTGCGATTTCAGGATGTTTATGGGCGAACATGACAACGGTGAGGCTTATCAAACCGCGCAACTGATAGCTATTGAATCAAAACTTGTTACTTCAGCATCAATTGTGACGGTCTGTTTAAACGCCCGTTCAACAATTGAAGCCACTTTGAACAGCGTTAGGGGACAAAGCTACCCAATCATTGAGCATGTGGTGATTGATGGTGGTTCCACAGATGGCACGGCAGAAGTTGTTAAGACATACGCCCCATCATATTTTGTCAGCGAAGCTGATAATGGAATTTACTACGCGATGCAAAAGGGTGCAGAGGTTGCGCGTGGAGATGTCGTTTTTTTCCTGAACAGCGGCGATACTTTTTTTGATCAAGATGTTGTTTCGGACGTAATTGAATTTTTCAACAAAACTGGCTGCGACGCTATTTTTGGCAATCTGTTCCCCTGCTATATCCGGCCTGACGATACGCATGATCACGAGGCGTTCCATGATCAGCGGCTTATGGATTTATCCTATTTTAATAATCGAAAATTATTTTTTGATGAATCGATTCATCATCAAACTATTTTTTATAAGAGAAAAATTTTTGAAAACTGTGGCTTCATATGCGAAAACAATGAAGCAAACGGCGAATACCATCTTAATCTGTGTGCGTTCGTTGCACGCAGCTATTCAGTAAAGCATTTACCAAGGCCAATATGTCGTTTCGCTCTTGGTGGTACGAGCACGGGTGATTTCAGTGTGGAGCGGAAAAGGTTTGTGAGGGCGCGGGAGGTTCTAAGAAGAAAGTTCTTTCCGACTGGCCCTTGCGTCAAAATTGAAGATGAAAATGAATACCTTTACTATCCGCCGTCCCCACGTAATCGGCTAAAGATCTATCTCCGCAAGATGCGTTTATATCCACTCATGGTTCGTCTAAAGAGCGCATTAAGACGGCTGAGATTAGTCGCATGATGTCAATGCCAGCATTTACAACCAATTTTTAGTAAGGGTTTTATGTCAAATCAAAGTGGAGTGTCGCGCGCACTCAGCGATTTACTTGATGGACTAAGTCGATGGCGCATTTGGATTGTGCTTGCTATATTTGATATTCGAGCTCGCTACCGTCGATCCAAGCTTGGCCAATTCTGGATTACCTTGTCTATGGCTGTGACTATCTGTGCGCTTGCAGTCGTTTATTCGGCGATTTTCAAAATCGACCTTGCCATTTATCTTCCTCTGGTTGCCATAAGTTTCATTGCTTGGGGTTTGATTGCATCGCTTATTAACGAGGGCGCGACAGTTTTTATTGACTCGGAAGGGTATGTGCGCAGCTCCCCTTTGCCGAAGTCAATGTTCATGTACAGAATGCTTGCGCGCAATACGATGACATTTGCGCACAACCTTATATTGGTGCCGATCGTTATGGCGGTCTTCCGGATTGCACCCTCTTGGGTGACGCTCCTGTTTATTCCTGCATTTCTTCTGACTCTATTGAACGGACTCTGGATTGCGATGATTTTGGGCACATTCTGCGCACGTTTCCGGGATATGCCTCAAATAGTTGCGAGCGTCGTCCAGATTGCTTTCTTTGTTTCACCCGTGATGTGGGGCCGTGCACAACTTTCATCGGAACATCAGGCGTATGTCAACTGGAACCCTTTTGCTGTTTTTCTAGAGTTATTGAGAGAGCCACTGCTGGGTAAGGCACCGGATTCCCATGTCTGGGCCACGGCGGTTATTTTGACCTTCGTTGGCTTTGGCGTTGCGCTTCCATTTTTTGCACGCTTCAGGGCTCGCATTGCATATTACGTGTGAAGGATTGAAATGGCTTCAATTGTTGTAGAAAACGTATCTCTTGATTATCCCATCTACGATGCTCGCAGTCGTTCATTTAAAAGTACCGTCTTGCGCACCGTAGGTGCGAAGATGTCACACAGCCATGGACGAGTTGATGTCCAAGCACTTCGAAACATCTCTCTGCAATTACATGATGGTGATCGACTTGCGATTGTCGGAAGGAACGGTGCCGGAAAGACAACCTTGCTGAAGGTCCTGGCAGGTATCTATGAGCCTCCAATCGGGCGTGTGCGTATATCAGGTACGGTATCATCGCTCACAGATGTGACCATGGGAATGGATGTGGATGCTACGGGCAGCGAAAACATCATCATGCGCGGTGTTTTTCTTGGTATGACACATGGTGAGATGAAAACAAAGCTTTCTGAAATAGAAGAGTTCACCGAACTCGGCCCTTATCTTTCGCTGCCCATCCGTACTTATTCAACAGGTATGCTGGTCCGGCTTGGCTTTGCAGCGTCAACCGCCTGTCGCCCAGAAATTCTCATCATGGATGAAATGATCGGCGCAGGTGATATGGCTTTCGCTGAAAAGGCAAAAATGCGGATCGATGAATATGTCGCTGGAGCACATATCCTAGTGCTAGCGTCACACAACAATTCAATTCTCAGAGAATTTTGCAATAAAGCGATCTTGATGGACGCGGGTCATATCGTGAAGTTTGGTTCATTAGAAGAGGTTTTGGACGCATATAACGCGGTCTCCGGGTAACTCATGTCTACAGCTTCGCTATTCATTACCCAGCTTTTGCCAAAGCATTCCACAGACATCGCAAAGCTCTTCTCAATAATTATGAACGATCCCAGTGCGAAGAACTTTCATCCTCATCCGTTTTCCGAGGATTATGTTGAGCGTATCGCTACCTACCAAGGGAGAGATATTTATCTTGGAGCCTTCGACACGAGTGAAATGATAGGTTACGGAATGCTTCGTGGCTGGGATGCTGGCTATGAGGTCCCCTCGCTCGGAATCTATTTAAGCCCGCCGTCTCGTGGCCGCGGGTTGTCCAAAATAGTCATGACGAAAATGCATCAACTAGCATTGGAAAATGGGGCACTACGAATTAGACTGAAAGTCTACTCCGCTAATGTTGCAGCCTGCCGCCTTTATGAGCAATTGGGTTACATTTTCGAATCTGAAGAGGAAGGGCAGTTGGTCGGCTATCTAAGTCTGTCCCCGGCGTCAGGCTAGTTGTCGCCTCAAAAATATAAGGAAACGCTGAATTATTCACAGCGCAGCAAAATCCGGCGCATATTTTTTTGGCTCTTCGAGCGAAATTTGGCGATTTTGGGTCTGAATTTCGTCATTTTTTGCATCGAAATTCTGCGTGCAAAGCGTCTTCTATCGTTACGGGCGGCACCCATCCTAGTTCACGGCGAATTTTTCCGCTGTCGATACGGAGCGATCCTAGCAGCCTTTCGATTTGATCCGATTTTCCGGTCAAGTTACCGGCCAGTTTTAACAGCGTAACGGGACAGAGAAGCAGGCGCGCAGGCCGATTCATCGCATCCCCCAGATAACGCAACAAATTGGGTGTCGAGATATCTTCGCCATCGCTCACCAGATAAGTCTGCCCTGCAGCCTTTGGATGGAATGCACAAAGAATCAATGCATCGACCAGATTGCCGACATAGATCAGACTTCGCAGATTGCTCACGGAGGCCAGTGGCAATGGAATGCCGCGGGACAGCACTCTGATCATCTGAGCGAAGTTTCCCTTTACACCGGGTCCATAAACCAGCGGGGGACGTATGATCACCACTTCCAACCCCGTCTCGGCGGCAACTCTATGCAACACCTGCTCTGCCTCCCACTTGGAGACACCGTAAGGATCGCGAGGATCAGGCACATCGAGCTCTGAAAACTGTCCAGATTCAAGAGTCGCTTCACCGTTTACCTTGATCGAACTCACGTAAACCAGCCTTTTAACTCCTGCACGGGCCGCCTGCATCGCAAGATTCTCCGTTCCGGCAACATTCACCTTACGAAACTCGGCCAGTGGATCGCCGGATTTATCAACCATGACATGAACGCGAGCCGCCAGATGAATCACGGCTTGCACATCACGGAGCGCTACACTCCAGTCGGTTGCCGCATCTATCTCTCCCACTGCATACACACCCGAACCGCCCGCCGAACGCACCGCCTCTCGAACCTCTAAACCCCTCTTGCTCAGTTCACGGCAAAGCGCCTTGCCGACGAATCCGTTCGCGCCGGTAACCATGAGCCTCATATCGCTCCCGCCTTATTTCGATGTACCTGCAACAAGCTATGGTAATAATTGTGCATTTCGGCAGTTATTTTTTGAGCCGAGAACAGCTCTATCGCCCTCATGCGCGCCGCCAGCCCCATCTGTTTGCGCAACTCAACATCGGAAATCAACTTCAGCAAAGCCTTCGTCAACCCGTCCACGTCACCCGCGGGATACAGCAGTCCCGTTTTGCCGTCCTCCACCGCATCGGTAATCCCGTATATTTTTGTCGCTACCGTAGGCACGCAACAGGCGGCCGCTTCGATGACAACCTGACCAAAACCTTCACGGTAACTGGGCAAGCAAAAAATATCCGCAGCAGTCATATAGCGCTCCGGCTCAGGCGTAAAACTGACCCTGCGCAGCCGATCCGAACCGCAGATTTCCTGTATCCGGGTATAGGGCACATCCTCCTCCGCTCCTACCAACAACAGTATCGCATCGGGTTTCTGCCTTAAAATTTCCAAAAATGCCGCCGCCAGATCCAGCATACCCTTGTCGCGATTCAATCTGCCCAAAAACAGGATGAGCGGCTGATCTGAACCTATATTCAGTTCGCTGCGCACGAGCTGCCTTACTCCTGCTTGCGGCTGAAATCGATCCGCATCTACACCGCAAATAGATCCATGTCCGATAACCACCCCTCTGTTTTTGGGAAGAACGCCTTCAGAAATCAGAAAATCACGCTGTGACGGACTGTCTATCAGAATGTCGGTAGCCAAAGAGACGATCAGCCTGTCAATCATTTTCAAAAAACCGCGCTGCCATCCTGACTTGGTCGCCCATACCTGACCGGTGAAAGTATGTATCCTGTTCGGAACCCCTGTCAGGTAAGCGGCCAGCATAGCCAGCAGACCCGTTTTAGGCATGATGGAGTGAACCAGATCAAAGCGTTCTCGGCGAAAAATAACCACCAGGCGCATCAGCGCGAGCATATCGCGCAGAGGCGAAGCTTTGCGTTCGATCTCAAGCGGGATGAATTCCGCGCCCAGATCGCTCAACAGCTCTGCACCATGCGGATGGGTGATTATCTTCACCTGCCATTGCTTCTCAGCCGCGCGAATATGCCCCTTGAGGAAAGCGTGAACCACACCTGGAATAGTGGCAACAAAGCAAAGTTTGCTCATTTTCCACACCCGATCCGATAAGCTTCAACCAGCTCCCGCAATCCCGCTTCCATAGAGGTAATATGCTGATATCCGAGCTCCCGCTCAATGCGTGATATAGGGTAAATCGAACGGGTAGCCAGCGCATCCACTCTTGAAACGGTGAGCGGAAAACCAGGCAACTTTCCCAACGTTGCTGCCGCCAATCGTGCAATGGGCTTTGGCACCCTCAACCTTTTGGGGTTCTTGTCCAACGCATCCGCAATTACCCCGACAAAATGCTCGATGGTGCAGTGATCAGACAGATTGTACGTCCGGCCTTTCGCAGCCGTCATGGTTCCGCAGCGCAGCAAACCTTCGACCACGTTGCTGACATGAATGTAATTTGCCGATGCCCCGGGCTTGCCGATATAAAAAAACAATCCCCGGTCTATCATGGCGATCATGCCGAATAGCGATTGATTGCTCATGCTGGCACCAAACACGTTGGAGGGGCGCAACACAGTACAGCTGAACTTCCCGCTGCCAGCTGCTTCGGCGACAATTTTGTCTGATTCCGCCTTGGTAATCTCATACTCTCCGAGCGGATTCAATACCGAAGTCTCGGTGACCTCCCCTTGCAAAACAGGACCGTAAACACCTACGCTGCTCAATTGCACCCAGTGAGCGACTCGCCCCGAAGCCGCTTCAATCAGTTTGCGCGTTGCATCAACATGTAGTGCCCGCATGCTTTGCGGCTCCCTGATTTGCCCGGCACAGTGGTAGAGCACATCCACACCGTTTAATATGGCCGACAGCTCATCTACCTGCGCATTCAGCAGGTCGCACTCGTGGATTTCCAGCAGTTCGGAGTTTGTCTGGACAGAGGGGCTTCGCGTCAACAGGCGTACGGTGTCACCGCGCCCAGTCAGGCGTTCAACCAGCTTTTGCCCGATGAAACCGGTGCCCCCTGTGACTGCAACGATCATATTCCCACCAAATTTATTACCGAGAAAATGTCAGGTCAGTATTTCATGCCAAAAAACCGGCGTGCGAGTCCGTTACCCCAGAGTGCAGAGGGAGCAGATACAAATCCACGCAAGACCATTTTCATACCGGCCAGAATGGCGTCATTCCTCAGCGTAGCGATCCCTAATTTAATCTCCGCGATTGCCAACGCACGGCGATTCAGACGTCGCGCCTTCGCGCTCAATGGCAAGGTGTTTGCCGCACGTTGAAATAACAGCTGCGCCTCACGAGCCACCAGGATTTGATTTTGCTTTGAACGTGTCATGCTGGCTGCCAACACACGTAGCTGACAAAGATAATCGCCGATCATGGCAATCTTGCCGATCTTGGCCAACGCCAATATCAGGCCAAAATCCTGCGCCCATACAATCTCGGCAGGATATCCACCCACTTTTGCCGCCAGCTGCCTTCGATACATCGCGGCAGAATGTACAATCGGGTTAGTCCATCCAAGACAGGACTGCAACTCTTCCTGGTCGACTGGCGGCTCGAATACATCAAACACGTGCCCCTGCTCGTCGATATGCTGTGCCCAGGAAGACACGAGTGCCACATCAGAATGCAGATCCAGATAAGCCACTTGTCGCGCCACTCGGTTCGGCGTTGAAATATCATCTGCATCCAGCACAGCGATATACTCACCCCGCGCCTGATCAAATGCAAAACGGAGCGCCTGCGTTCGGCCAATATTTTTTCCTAACGGAAACACACGTATCCTATGGTCTGCGTATTCCTTCAATACAGCCAGCGATGCATCCTTAGAACCATCATCGACCGCGATCAACTCCCAGTCCGGGAAAGTCTGCTCAATCAAACTATCAACACTCGCGCGCACATACGCGTCGGCGTTGTATACCGTCATTAATACTGACACACGCGGAGTGTGAAGACTCTCTGGATTTATTGCTGTATTCATGGTTTCTGGCTCAACATGCAGCCTGTTACCCGGCCACAGGAAATGGTTTTCATAATTCCAGCAATTTTCTGAAATAGGCTATGGTTTCTTTCAGTCCGTCTTCCAGGCATACCGTAGGCTCCCACCCCAATTTTTCCTTGGCCAGTGTAATATTTGGCTGACGCTGCTTCGGATCATCCATGGGTAACGGCTTAAAAGCCAGTCTTGAGTTGCTGTTCGTCAGTCGCATCACCTGCTCTGCCAGCTCCAACATAGTGAACTCACTGGGGTTACCCACATTTACCGGGCCAGTGAATCCTGCTTCGCTGTTCATCATCCGCACAAACCCTTCCATCAGATCATCGACATAGCAGAAGCTTCGCGTCTGTGATCCGTCACCATAGATGGTTATATCCTCGCCACGCAAGGCCTGAACGATGAAATTACTGACCACACGACCATCATTTGGGTGCATGCGCGGCCCATAGGTATTGAAGATGCGCATCACCTTAATGTCCAACTGATGCTGCCTTTGGTAGTCAAAGAACAATGTTTCGGCACAACGCTTGCCTTCGTCGTAGCAGGAACGCGGCCCGATGGTATTAACCCGCCCCCAATAGTCTTCCGTTTGCGGATGCACCTCCGGATCACCATAAACCTCCGAAGTCGATGCCTGCAAGATGCGCGCGCCCACTCGTTTAGCCAAGCCCAACATATTGATCGCACCATGAACGCTGGTCTTGGTTGTCTGCACAGGATCAAACTGGTAATGGACAGGGGATGCCGGACAGGCCAGATTGTAAATCTGATCTACCTCGACATAAAGCGGAAAAGTCACATCGTGCCGCAGCAATTCAAAGCGATGATTGTCCATCAAATGCAGGATGTTCTGCTTGCTGCCCGTAAAGAAATTATCAACGCACAGCACATCATTGCCACTGTTAAGCAGCCGTTCACATAAATGTGATCCGAGGAAGCCGGATCCACCAGTGACAAGAATTTTTTTCATTTTCTTTAATTTAATCCAGTATTGTCCAGTAACTTTACTCAGACGGTTATAAACAGATTGATCTCAGGCAGAACAAATTATATGGCTCTGCAAATAAAATGTGTCAGCCCCGCTCCCGGCATTCCCTTGACTGTCGGCAAACCAGTATCCATCACTTCAACAACTGAAAATCCGGAGCGACTGATGGCTTCTTTCCAGTACCACAAAGGATAACTTTTATCGCCAAGGTAGGGGTCGTACAGATATCCACAGGCCGAGATGGCCGGTGACGCCGTATCATATTCACGCAGCAACATCTTCTTCATGATTTTTGCAAAACCCAACGCAAGCGACAACACATATCGCAAACCCGGACGCGGGGTCTCGTTCAGAATGAACAGCAATCCATCATTTTTCAGCACACGTCTTGCTTCCCTGAGCACATACTCCAGACTTTCAGCATGATGCAGCGCGGATGATGCCACTACCACATTCATTGAAGCATCCTGAAGCAGCAACGGTGTAAACAGGCCCTGTACTGTTTCAACCTTGCCCAGATTCCCACCCATTTTTGTTACAATTTGAGGCACCAAATCCGAGAGGAATCGCTTGCTGGAATCAAGCGCACAAATGCTGCCCGCTGATTCGAATGTAGACAAATAGCCGGTCAGCCAGCCACCACCGCAGCCCATATCCAGGATTTGGCTATTTTCATGCAGATATCGACCCCAGTCGATCAGCTTGACCGCATTCAAATAATTGCACTCTTCGCAAAGCCGCACAAAGTAGTCATCCGGACTGCGCAGCCACTTAGCCGATTCGGGATAATGCGTTTCCATGGACTTGTCCCATTGCAACACATTAAATTCAGTCTGCTCGTAAATCCACGTTTTGTTCATTCAATCAACCTGTCAAAAATTGGGCGCAAAATTCTAAAGTGAGAATCCGTCATCAACGATCAGATTCTGCCCTGTCATATAGCGGGAGGCATCCGATAGCAAAAACAGCAGGCTGCCATTGATGTCCTTTGAATCAAGCATCCCTTTGCTATTGCAGTGCGCGTTATATCTTTGCAGAAACGCTTCGGGCTGATCATCAAGTATTCCGCCCGGACTCAGACAATTCACCCTGATCCCGTCACCCTTGAAGTACTGCGCAAAGTAGCGTGTAAGCTGGACAACCGCCGATTTAATGGCGGCATATTCCACCGGCATCGTCATTGGCGTGTCCGCATAAACTTCAAAACGGGGGGCCATCACCCCGTAAATGGACGACATATTAACGATATTTCCCCATCCCTGCCTGCGAAACGCCAGCCCGAACTGCTGCGCCATCAGGAAATACCCCCCCAGATGCAAATCCATATTTTCACAAAAGTCGTCATAAGTCACGTCTTCCAGCTTGCGACCATAGTTCCGGTTGCGCGGATAGGCATTATTGACCAGCGCATCAATACGTCCATGCTTCTCCAGCAATCCGGCAATCAGGGCGCAGACCGAGTCCTTACTGGTTATATCCAGCGATGCAGCCTCAGCCCGCCCCGGAAATTTTTCAGCAATGCCTGCCGCTATGTTGACCGCAGCTGCATGATCGACATCAGCCACCACTGCGATGCCACCCTGTTCAGCCACTGCCTGGCAAAACTGTCGCCCCAAAAATCCGGCACCACCTGTAATTACAATAATCTTATCTGTTAACAAAATAGTCATCCCTTCCTGTGGAGCGACTCAATCTCAAGCGCCCTAAAATCTTTCTGAAACAAATGCCAAACCAGACAGTTAGTGTCCGCCAAACAACTTCTGCGGAATTTTCAGGATTCCCTGCAACAAACCAGGCACAAAAAATACCAGTGCAATTGGATCGAATTGCAGAATTTTGCCCAGGTGATAAGGGAAGTTGCGCAAGCAAAGCAATGGTTGTGCGATGAGATGTGTGCCCCACAAATACATCACTCGCGTCCGGTACCGGCAGCGCTCGCGAAAAGTCAGATCCAGCGAGCGGATATGGCCCAGCAATAGTCGGAAGTACTCCTCGTAAGTTACTCGCCCCTTGGTCACGCTACGTATGGTGGTATCGTGTTGCCGAAACTTGTTCAAAGGTGCCGCAATATAGGCGACATCATATCTAGCAACAACACGGAAAAATAAATCCCAATCGCTGCATACACGATAGTCTGCGGACAGGTTCCCTGCGGCAGCGAAGCACTCTTTTCGAAATAACGCCGCACTCAGATTGGGAATCACACAGGAATGCAGCAAAAAACGGCTCATTTCATCCCGTGTCAGCAAGGTATCATTCTGGCACCTGGCACGAAATGACGCTTCCCTGACCGTAAAATCATCGCCCAATATACGGTCATGCTCATCCACCATCAGGCTGCGACAGAACGCAATGCCTGCCGTAGGATTGGCGCTCATCGCGTTAACCAGACGTTCAATCATGTCCGGCTCGCAATCGTCGTCACAATTGGCAAAGATCACGAATTCACCCGCAGCCAAGTCAATGCCCTGATTGCTGACCGCAACCCACCCGCCATTTTTTTCCCGAACGATCAGCTTAACTTTTGGATGCGACTCATACTTGCGCAACACTTCAAGACTGTTATCGGGGGAACAGTCCTCAATCACCAGAATTTCGATGTTCTGATAGGTCTGATTGATCAGACTGTCCATGCGTTGTACGAGATACTCGGCATGGTTGTAGCTGGCCACCACGATGCTGACCAGACCCGGCTGCATTTCACCGCTCATTTAAACAAGCCCTTGGACTTCAACTCTTCCAGGCTTTGTTCGTAACGATCCACCTGAATCTGCTCCGCCTTCACCCAATCAACGAAGCGGCGCAAACCCTCCTCGATGGTCACGGCTGGCTCAAAGCCAAGCATAGCTCGCACTTTTGTCAGATCAGCAACATTGTGGCGGATATCACCCAGGCGAAACTGTCCGGACACACTGGTCGGCACCGTTTCACCCAGCAACCGTTGCAATGTCGTGGCAATCGTCATCACATCGGTCGCAGCGCCGGAGCCTACATTGAAAACATCAACCAGCGGCTGCTCATGCTCCACCGCCTTCGCCGTGGCCGCAATCACATCGTCGATATACACGAAATCACGACTTTCTTCGCCATCTTCAAATATGTTGATTCCACTCTTGTTGCGGATGCGAGTCGAGAAAATGGAGAGTATGCCAGTATAGGGGTTGGAAAGTGACTGACCCGGCCCATACACATTCTGATAGCGAAATGCGATCGCGGATATGCCGAGCGCCTGCCCGACGGTGAGAACCAGTTGCTCCTGTGTCAGCTTGGTCACGCCATACACCGAACTCGGTTTGACCGGCGTTGCCTCGTCTGTTGCCACCATCTGCGCAGGCACATCACATACCGGACAATGAACGGAAAAATCGCCCTGCTCCATGTCACGCGCGGCACGCGAAGAAGGAAAGACGAAGCCGTGCACGTCGCAGTGATACTTGCCTTCCCCGTAAACGGCACGCGAGGAAGCCACCACGATCTTTTTGATAGGGAATTTCTCGTTGGCAATCAAATCCAGCAGCAGCGCGGTGCCGCCAATATTGACATTCGAATAATGCTCGATCGCATACATGGATTGCCCGGTTCCCGTCTCAGCTGCCAGATGCACAACTGTATCCATGCCTGACAAGGCACGCATCAAATCCTGACGATGAGTAACGCTGCCACGAATAAACTCAACCTTTTCATCCAGACTACGTAACAGGGGGGACGACTCGGGTTCGGCGCCGTGAATCTGGGGAGACAGGTTATCAAGCACCCTGACGTTATGCCCTGCGGCAATCAAAAAATTAGCCAGCCTTGAGCCGATAAAGCCGGCGCCACCCGTGATCAAAATATTTTTTTTCATGTAATTAACGTGTTCCTTTCAAGGAATCTTTCTGGTGAGCCATCTTTGCGAATCCGGGTCAAATTGCTTGATCACCACTGCGGGCGCACCAACGGCCACTGAATAATCGGGAATATCTGAAGTAACAACCGCGTTCGCTCCAATCACACAGTTTCGGCCAATGCTCGCACCAATGACACACACATTTTCGCCTATCCAGCTGCCATCCCCGATGACAACTTCACCTTTAAATTTAACCGGCTGATGCATGATAGGCACGCTGACATCTTCGTAGCCGTGAATATTGTCGGAAATGTAGACATTGTTGGCCGTCAGCACATTTTCCCCGATCACAACCCGCCCAACTGCGGTAATGTGGTTATTGTAACCAAATGCACACCCATCCCCTATAGAGAGTGATGCATCCCGCCCATCGACACCGCAACAATAAAGCCAGACACCCCGCTGAAAAATGGTTTTTTTTCCGATAACAATACCATCAGAACCATCGACGCGAAACGGACGAAATATCGCCGAACCAGAACCCAACTTTTTAAAGTGCCATTGATAGCAACAGAAAAACAGGATCCTGTATAACTTTGAAAATATGCGTCCTATCAACCCGTTCATTTGCCTGAATCCAGCTCTGTGAGAAACCGCTCCGGGTCACCAAAAAGATGTGCGCACTGCGTCAATCGTGCGTTATCAAGTTCCCACCAGCCAGATGCCAGCAGTTTTTGCGAAATCTCTTCTGAAAATCTTTGCCGAACAGGGCGACACGGGTTACCCACTGCGATGGCATAGGGCGGAATGTCCTTGGTTACCATTGAACCTGCACCGATTACCGCACCGACACCGATTTTCACACCCGCCTTGATCATCGCCCCCTGCCCGATCCATACATCGGCACCGATCACTGTTCTGGGAACATCGTCCGTAAAAATTTTCTCCCTGACAAAGAATTTTGGCAGGGGCTGGGTGTTGTCGTAAAACACGGGACTGGTACTCACCATTGAGGTGGGATGGCTGACAAGCCCGATATTCACCCCGCCTGCAATGGAGCAGAACGGGCCGATTTCTGCGTTATAAATCGTCGTGCCGGACTGCGCATAACTATACGCACCCAGGGTTGAATTCATCAACGCCACATCGCGAAACAGCACGGAATAATCACCCAGAGTGCTGCCACTGTCTGCCGTGGCCCCCGGATAAATCACGCAGGTCGGACACTTACGGCGCAAGAGCCACCTTCGCAAGCCTGCCTTGAACCACGCTGCAACCGAATTCAACGCACCGCTCCCGCCTGGCTTTGCTCCAGCAACTCATAGACGAAATTCAGGTTTCGCTCCAAATTTTTTCCGTCCAGCGGGCCGATGTACTTTTCCATTACCGATTTTTGTAAGAATGCATCAAAACGCTCATTTCCTGAACGAAAATCTTCAATCGCTTCGATCAGGTCTTCGACCTTGCTAACTGTCACCAGTTCAGAATGACCATCAAAAGGAGGATCCATGATTTCCGTATCCTTCTTGTAGTAAAGACAGGGAATTCCCATGCAGGATGCTTCAAACAGTGTTTGAGAATAGATGGAGATAAAAAAATCGGTCTTCTCAAGTACCGAATTCATGGAAACACTATCCAGAATTTCGTCTACCAATCCCGGAAAATACTCCTGCACGAACTGTTCATATTGTCCACGGTAACCATTTGCCCTGACCTTGATTACGATGCGAAGTTTTACGCCCCGCCCCTTGAGGATACTCAACGCCTGCAAAACGTCATGCAAAAAATCAAATTCAACCGCAAGGTACGAATTTAGATCAATATTATTATGCCCTGATGCGCCTATCGTGACCGTTGGCTCATCCCGGTTCACCACACGAAGCGATGCCTCATTCTGCACATACGCATCCATGCGCGGATCACCGAGGCAGACTATATTATCCATGCCGCGGAAATAATTCTGCTTAATGCTATCCGAATACGAGTTTATAACCGTCGCATACTTACCTTCGTCCAGGTATTCATTGCCCAACAGTCCGTTGATGATGAGATAGCTGGGAATGCCGCGGTACTTGCACACGCAATCTACCAGCGGCGCGACTTGTCCAATATTGGCTATCAACACCTCCAGACTGACAGGGTTCCTGTCCAGATAACGTATGACACAATCCAGCGTATGCACAGCTTCCACAATCCGGTCTGAAATACGCTGATCAAATATTTTAAAAATCCCCTCCGAAATATCGACGCCATTGGACAACACCAACTTTGCACAACGCTGGGTACGGAATTTTTGCATCAACACGTCCGCAACACCCTGAACCCTTCTTGAGTTTCCCCATACCGGAACGTACCTGAACCACCCTCGACTTCTTGAAAAAGACGCCAGCACAAGACGCACCCTGCCGTCCTGATATAAACGCTGCACAAGTTTGCGCGTGGGATGATATTCCTGAACAAAAATGGCTGGCCTTTCATCACGCCAACCCAACAGGTAGTCTGCCCATGACATCAGCGTCGCTTGCAAGGCCGTCGCCATATCCCTGAGCCGATATTTAATCCCGCCCAGCCCTTTGAAACGAACCTTCTCATCCATCCAGCGATGAATTGGAAAGTAATAACTGGCACCGGCTTTCCCCTTGCACCCGGGAACGGGTGTAAAAGACAACTTCATCTCGTTCAATGCAGATTCGATCAACCCCAGTTGAGTTCCCACAAAAAGAGTTCCGAATTCAAGTTCACGCAACACCTCAAGGCATATCCTGGTACGCGAATAAAACACCAGATCATTCCATATCTCCAGACGAAAGGAGAAACCGAACGGAATTCCCCGGAACTCAAAGATATCTCGGCCATTGATATCCCAATGCCATTCCTGAAAAAATCGGTATATCAGGAAATTATTTTCCTGCATGACTTTCGTATCAATCAAATGATCTACAAAGAGTGCAGCGCCACCCAGATTTTCAACTTCTCGCATCAAGCCAAAGTCATAGGTCAATATCAGGTCTTTTTCCGGGTCAAAAAATGCCTTGCAGCCCTCCCACCAGATTCTGGACTCCAGAATCAGGATATGTCTGTATGATTTTCCTCGATCAGGGGTTTGCATGCCGCACGCCCCCTCGCAGCTTGCCAAACAAACCTGCCATTTCCGCTTTGTCCATTCCTGTTAACCACGGGAAGAACCAGCAGACCAACAAGATTGAAAACAAATAGATCACGCACGAAAACATCACTGGCATGATTAGAACGCTCATCTCACTTCCCTCTGCATTCCAGAACAATCCCGATACAATTTTGGCAAAATAACCCACCCCCAGGATTAATGGAATACCAAACGCCTGATATAACCAATCAAATTTCCAGCCATTATGACGCGCAATGACCCATGCCTGAATATTTACCGCCATGATACCGGATAACACCATATAACCCGCCATGCCGACAGCACCCAACCCCAGCCCGGGAACCAGTATGCCGCTAGTTGGTGCCATTGCAAAATATGACAGCGGCAAAGTAACGAGCATAATGGCTGTGCTTAAAAGCACATATTTTTTTGTATCACCGCCAGCCAAAAACATGGTTCCTCCAATCTGCCCCATGGATTGATGTATCGGGTACAAAAACATGATCGCCAGCACAGGCCACGCTTCAACATAGGACGATCCCAACAGAATCGCTACAATCTGCTTGGACCAAGGCAATAATAATCCGGCAATGAGCGTGCTAAGCATGACCAGCCCCCGGTTGATCTTTTTGTAAAGTACCGCCACCCGATCATGGTCACCACGTGCAGAGGCCTCAGCAACCTCTTTCCAGAAGATGTTCAATATCGAAACGGTTGCAAGAAGGCTCACCTGTGCAAACTGAGATGCGATCTGGAAATAACCCTGTTGAACCGAGCCACCAAATTTTTGCAACATCCATTTGTCTGCAAATGCATATAAAAACCCTACTACCGCCAGACCTGTCAATGGTTTGCAATATGCCCAGTAGTCGCCCAATAATTCCCTGAAAGAACGCTCATCAACGATACGATCCGAATTTCTTTCCTTCAATATCCTGATACTCAAAACAGTGGCAACCGAGTATAAGCTGATCGTTGTCCACAACACATGCTCCACACTCATACCGCCGTAGAACGACAACAACCAGACCAGGGTTAAATAGCTCATTGCCACAACCGTGTTCAGTAACTGGACCTTTATTGTTTTTCGTGCTGATTCGCCTATCTGCCCAACCATCTGCCATACCTGCTGCTGAATGAAGGCGGCGACAAACGCCAGACCAACAATTTCACGTGTATGTCCCAGCCAGACTCTCTCGAATAAATCACCAGGAATAAGCAATGCAACGAACGCCAGCGTAGTGACAAACTGCAGTGCCAGCCAGGAGAAATAAAACAGATAGAACTGACGCCCGCGCGCGCGCTGCGAAAGAAAAGTATAAAAAGCACTGGAACTGCCCATATCCAGCAGCGCACGTATAGCCACAAAGCTTCCCAGCAAAAATGCCAGATCGCCATAGCCCGATGGGTTCAGACCACGGGCAACAATGACACCCGCCAAAAAAGTGACACCCGCCCGAAAAGCATTTGCTACGATGGAAACCAGAAAACGGGATTTGATAGCGGTCAAGATTTTTCAATTAGCCTAAAGGATGACAGGAAATTACGGCATACCATTCACGGTGTGCATACGTTGATCCACACCGCCTTGATGCACGGCAATTATTCGATATGCTTAAAAACGACAGCCGGATTGCCTGCAACCACAACCCGCGCCGGAACATTCCTTGTTACTACGCTTCCCGCACCAACTACCGCATTCTCGCCAATTTCAACCCCCGGAAGAATAATGGCATTGGCACCAATCCAGCACCCCTTGCGCAACACCACGTGACTGAACTTGCATGAACCCTGGTCTATGATGGGAATATCAGGATCTGTGTATTGATGGTTAGAAACGTAAATATGCACCCCTGAACCCATCATCACATCATCTTCGATGGTAATAAACCCGTCAGGATCCGAAAAAAACATGCATCCCGGCCTAACGACAACGCGACGACCCAAATGAATCCGGCTGCAAAAAACAAGGTACGATCCCGGTCGTACCTCCGCATGCTCGCCAAAATGAGCGAATTTCTCCTGGCAAAGCGCCTTCATCGTTGAACCAAAATACAGACGCCAATGCGAGGATGGCAGATCAGGCCCGAGACGATCCTGCCGATTCATCCACTGGATACGATGCCAGGCTTCACGGAAAAATGCGAGCATTATCGAGCCTGATTTTCGATTCGCTCCGCCATGAGCATCTCGACAATGCGCCAGTCCAGTTCACTGTCAATGTCAATCGAACGCTCTTCTGGCATCACATAGAGGCCCGTATTACCCGTGAACAAGGTATCACTGCTAATTAGCACTTCGCGTTTCCAGATATCGAATGAAGCATTCATATCAAAACATCTGGGCGAATCCTGACGGCGCACAATCGGACGGTCCAGCTTTTTCGATAAATCCACTCGACCGTTATCGCCCTGTTCAATCAGGTTGAAATAGGGAGAGCGGCGTGCGGGCATGGCTGTGATCAGGGCGTCATAGCCCTCCTGCTCAAACTGCTGCAACGCTTCAACCAGATCTGAAATAATACGCATCGGCGCAGTGGCATCAAGATCAACGATGTATTGGTATTGTTTGCCGTAATGCTGCTCGGATTCGAGCAGCGCATGGCGGATGGCAGGAATTTTTGCCGCGCTGTCTGTTGCATACTCATCCGGTCGTCTGAAGAACACATCGGCACCATGCTGTAAGGATATTCGCATGATTTCTTCAGAGTCACTCGTCACCACCACATGGTCAAAGAGTGCAGATTCGATGGCTTGTTCTATGGTCCAGGCAATAAGCGGCTTGCCCAGCAGAGGGCGAATATTCTTATTTTTAACGCCTTTGGAACCCCCGCGCGCGCCTATGATCGCCAATACCGATTCACGCTTCAATCCATTTCTCCTTCAAATTATTTGAATAAATGCGTTGTATCGTTTGCATGGTGGCAAGCCCTTCCTGCAAAGTGCAGGCATCTTTGCCCTGCTGCTCCAGTATGGCCCGATGCATTGCACGATAAGTATGATCACGTTCCACCACTGAAAAGTCCCAGGTTTGTTTGTTCCGATTCTCATCACAACAACTCAAGATTCCATGCTCCAGATCCAGCAACACCGATGCATCCTTTGCGCTTGCCAGCATGGAGCGCACGGGCACCATACTCAAGTAATCCATACTCAGATTGATTGCCGTTTTGCGCTCCGTCAAACCGATCACCGCTGAATAATCGTCAGAATCAATCTCCAAATCGGACAGCCGTCCAGTCAAGGAAACCAGCTTTGTCATTGCACCGAAAAGCCACTGTATATAATCAATCTCGTGGCTAATATCAAATACCACGCCACCGCCTTCGCTGCGCCTGGCGCTGTAGCAGGTACGGTAATCCGTTCCGGAACGCCACCAGGGCAAATATTCTCCCACGTGAACATTTACCGCAGACGCTTTTCTTCCCTGTAACAGCTCGCGTGTTTTCTGCAATGCCGGATGAAAACGCAGGTTGTATCCGACAAAAATACGGTTGCGAATCCCCGTGAAATCAGACTCCTTAAAAAACAGTGGTTTTTCCACCAGTATGATGCGGTCTGAAACGGCCTCATTAAGCTCATATAAATTCTGATAATGCCGATTGGTCTCGGTCGCAATCACAAAATAATCAAAGCGACGTAAATCACCTGCAGCTGCCAGAGACAGATGGTGAGGATATGCGCAATCAGTCACGCGCGTCACCACTTCAACATCAAATCCAAGTTGTTCGGAAAGGATACGCGCATGCCGTTTTCCAATTGAGCCATACCCAATTACGAGTGCATGCATCAGCCTAGCTCCTTCATGCGAACAAGCGCCTTGTTGTATTCTTCCCACTGCCCGATGTCAATATAGTCTTTTTCGTTGACCAGATAAGTGACCACCTTGCCACCCGTTGCAATCAGCGCCTCTATCATATGCGTCATGTGGAACACTTCACCGTGAGGAATCAGCCCCAGACAGGTCTTGTTTACAATGTACACACCCGTGTTGATGGAGAAGGAAAATTCCGGTTTTTCCTTGATGCCCGTCACCACGCCGTGTTCGCCATATTCCACGACACCGTAGGGAATTACATGGTGTTGTATTGACGAAATAACGGTCAGATCGGCCTGACTTTCCCGGTGAAACTTGAGCACCTCTGCATAATCGGCCTTAACAATGATGTCACAGTTGGATACGATGAAAGTATCCGCCATATCCGGTGGCAACAATTCCAGACTTCCGGCTGTACCGCAAAATTCCTTTTCCCAGAGATAGGTAATGTCAATTTTTGTTTCAATGCTGTCAAAGTAGGCCTTGATCATCGCGCCACGATAATTTACCGTGAGATAAAACCGCGTCGCATGAAACCGCTCAAAACCTTCGATGATGATTTCCAGTATGGTCTTCTCCCCAATGGGAATTAGCGGCTTTGGCAGCACCTGGGTAAATGGTGCGAGACGCGTCCCCTTGCCGCCTGCCATGATGACAACCGGAATGTCGATGCGTCCTGCCGAAAATCGATTGGTTGACTCCTTCCGGTCTATCACCTCATCAAAAAGAACGACATCCGCGATCTTCCCGTGATCATCCAGAACCGGAATCACCGATATTCTGAATTCGAGCATCATGCTGCGTAGGGCATCAACGTTAAAATGTCCGACCGTTACCGAGTGTGCATTCGGGTTATAGACAGAACATATACTTTCTTCAAGGCCGTTACCGCGAAGGAGATGCCTTCGAATATCGCCGTCTGTGAGCGCCCCCAGAAACGCACCCGAATTATTGACGACCAGTAGGGTTTTTTCTGCGGTTATATCCAGTTGCTTCAGCGCATCCTTGACAGATGCATCAGCTAAAATTGCCAGGCGTTTCCAGGACATGCGAGCTCTCGATTATTGAATTTCTTTAAGGGTGACAAAGGATTCTGCGTAACGACAGCCGGCGGCCGCACCTCGCAACAAAGCCAAAGCCTTTACCGCTTCCTCGCTGCGCGGGAAGGGATGCGGTCGCAACTCGCTTTCAAATACACGTAAAATTTGTAATTTACGCTCAAATTGATGCGTAACGTCAACAAATAAATTAGGCACGAACCCACCGCCTGCCGACGGTGCAAAATCTGTCTCGCTCAAGGCTTCGATCATCATGATTTTTCGCACCGAAGGATAGCGAAATACCTTGGTACAACTGTAGGCAGCCGCAAAAGCGTGCTGATGATCGGAGTGCACATCATGCTGAAAGGGAAGAAAGACCTGACTGGGCTGTACCGCCTGGAACACACGTGACATGGCTGAGACCAACTGCGACACGGGTATCTCATCTAGGCGTGTAGTGGGAAAACCCAAACAATGCACACTGGAAAAACCATACATTTGTGCAACGGAGGTAATTTCGCACTCGCGGCGGGCCATCACCTCGGCACTATACCCCGCATCCTCCGTCATCGCCGTGACAATCATCCAGTGTATTTGCGCACCTTCATCGCGAAGACGCAACAGGGTGCCTCCACAACCCAGGGTCTCATCATCAGGATGAACTGCAACGACCAAAACGGAATCGCTCATGATTACTCTGGCTTTTGATAAGAAACGATGAGATGCCGACTCTGTGCATCACCAAATTGATAATAGAACTCCCCGATGGTGAGAGTTCTGTCAGGAAAACTGCGCTGTAAATCACTTTTATCTACAATCAGCAAATGCGCACCCTCCTGACCTGGCGCTCCGGAGATATATTCACAGTCGCCAATTTTTATCCCCATCTGGTGAGAAACATCCCCGACCCCGGTCATGGTTCCGATAAATATTCCACCTGGGCGAAGCACACGTTCAATTTCACCCATCGCAGCATAAAAACTACCCCAGTTGTTGTAGCAAAGCACCTGCCAGGGAATCACTGCATCAAAACAGCCATCCTCAAAAGGCAACTTCCCGCCTGAAAACAGCAGCAGATCAGCCAGCACGTTGTCTTCCTCGCAACGTTTCTTGCCTATTTCCAGCGCGCTCTGACTCACCTCAACGCCGGTCATTTCAAAACCTCTGCGCGCCAGATGAATCAGATTCGCGGCAGCACCAAAGCCATAATCCAGCACTTTTCTGTGTGTGATGGGATTGAGTAAACCATAAGTTAACCGAACCAGGGGTTCGCTGGGATAAGTTAAAACGTTTTTACCCTGGCTATAAAGATCTTCCCAGACTTTGGAATTATCCTGAATCACGTTCATCTATATTTCTCCGCTGTTAGTTGCAAAGCATCTTCTGTTTTAAGCCGCAGGGCTTTCAAATCCATTTCCATCAACATCCGATATGCCTTTTCGGCAGAATCGCCATTCCCATATGGGTTAGCCATGCCCTTAATTTTTTCTGTAAAAGCACATGAAATGGCTTTGGCTATTGCAGTGTCAATAGCCACTGCATCTGAATCGCAAAAAATCACGTTGTCACCAGCCAGTCGTCCCTTCTGACGCAATCCCACATTAATGGCTGGAAGCGGAATACTGGCAGCCTCAAGAATACCGGATGAGGAATTGCCTATGATGAAACTCGCATGCTTGTACATGGAAATGAACTGGTCACGATCCAGATTGCGATAGAAAAAGAAGTTTTCATCATTCCTGTACCTTTCTATCACATCAATGATGTCACGATTGGAAGGGTCTGTGTTGGGATAACCAACGCAACCGGGTATCCCCCTCGTCTTCAATGTCTGCAGAATACGTTCCATAATATCAGCCGCAATACCTTTTTCCGACGGATCTGGATGAAACAGGACGAGCGCGTGATCCACCATGCTGGCCGGTAATCCTGTCTGCCGCTCCAACTCCAGCCGTGACATAGCCTGATGATGCACAAAGTTATCCAGGGAAATATTTCCGATTACGCGGATACGGAAAGCGGGTTCTCCCATGCATAACAGACGCTGACGGTGTTCCTCAATCGTCACTGCATGTGCGGTAGACAGTTTTGACACTGCATGGCGCACCGGATTATCGACATGCCCTGTCTCAGTATGATCGCCACCGTAATAATGTACGGTAGGCACTTCAAGATACGTTCCCAGCATGGCACCGATCCACACCTCTTCGCGATCCCCGGCATAAAGAATGACATCCGGTGCCCAATTTGCCACCACTTCCACGGAACCTTGCAGCATGATACTGGCAGTTTTTAGCCGGGAAGCGAGTGAATCAGAATCAATGAGACTCTCAACGGCATGAAGGACAGTAAAACCATCTCGACGGATCAGGTCTATCGTGTGCCCGTAGGTTCTTGACAGGTGCGCGCCACCGACCAGCAAGCGCAGATCCACACTGGTATCTGCCTGTAATCGGCGATAAAGCCCACTCATCAGATCGTAATCCGAGCGAATGCCGGTAATTGCCAGAATTTTTTTCATGGTTGCTCCGCAATTTGTACCGCAACACATTGTAACGCCTCGACGACCTGCGTTATTTGTGCAGGTTTTAGTCCAGGATAGATAGGCAGTGAAACCACCTGCGCCGCTTGTCTGGCGAGTTCGATTCGCAACCCGACCCCGGGGAAATAATCAGTCATCACATGCGAAATGGAAGTTCTTGCATCTACTCCCATTGCCTGCAAACGTTGCTGCCATTCATGCGCCTGATGGCTGAAAAAATAATAGCGAAACCAGTTGGGCTCCGCACCGGCTATTTTCCCGGGCAAAATTAGACCCGGCACAAAGCTTAGCACCTTGTCGTATTTTTGCGCGATCAAGCGGCGTTTTTTCACGAAGATATCCACATGATCCAGTTGCGCCAGTGCGAGTCCGGCATTAAGGTCGCTAAAATGCTGCCCCAGTGTGCGCACAAACCCGCGCTCACGATATTCAGCCACGGAAAGTTCGGGCATGGCCAAGCGACGAATGAAATCGTGATCCTGTTCATCGCAAAGCACTGCACCACCCAACCCGGCAGTCATAAACTTGGTTGGACCGAATGAGGTAACCGCAATGTCTCCCAATGAAAGCAGGGAGCGCCCACCAAGCACTGAACCAATCGCCTGAGCGCAGTCAGAAATCACTGGAACACCTAATTGCATTGCCGCATTCACGTCATCTGCAAATCCACCCATGTGGGTGCAAAGAATGACCAGCGTCTTCTCTGTCAGTCGATGTTGCGCCACATCACCCAAGCCAAGATTCATCGCACCCGATACCACATCAGCAAAAACAGGCTGCAATCCCTGCGACAGAATCGCGTTCACAATGGCCGAACAAACGTAGGACGACACGATAACTTCGTTTCTGTCTGGTCTTTGCCTGTGCAGCTGCTGCAAGGACAGTGCTAACGCCCCCTCGCCACTGCCTGCCAGAACAACACCGGTTCGTGAAAATCTCTTTGCCAGACGACGCTCCAGCTCATCGCATAATGTGCCGTGTCCGACATAATTCTCCTGCGCCAACTGCCTGATATAGCGAAAATCAGCCTTATCCACCGTACTGGAAGAGTGTCTGATGATTTCACTCATTTTTCGCCTCACCGTGCAAAGCTTGCCAGAAAATCTCGCGTGAGCGTTCTATGCCCACATTAAAAAGCAAATCCAGACAACTGATACCCGGTTCAAATTTCTCTTGCCCCCTTTGCGGATAGGCAGGGTGAGCAAAATGATTAAACACGACATCAATACCATTTTCCTTAAACACATCCAGTTGCATATAACTTTTGGATCCCGTACCGGCCAGGTAAACGTCCGCACCTGTTGCCTTCACAAGCGCCAGCACTAGGTCGTTCTTTCTGGTCTCACGATCGTATTCCAATTCATGCTGATAAATAATTTTGGCCCGGATATCAAGTAGCTGCATGCTGATGATCATGGACTCCAACACAGGCGCTGCCAGGAGCGAGTACTCCTTGCTAAAGAGCGGCTCAATGTAAGGAAAAACTTCGGTAAAGAAGCAATGCTTGCCATAATAAGCCTTCAAAACATTTAAATGCTTTGCTTGCCAATCCGGCTGTACAATTTCCAAATCGCAAAAACGGCGAGATAGGTAGTCTTTTTTGTTAAAGCCTATGGTCAGATACTTTGCTTTTCCGTCGGGGCTGAGAAACAGGTTTCTGTTCTGGAAGGCACTGTCAGACAGCTGCACCTCGTCCATAACCATGTAGACATCACTCTTGGCTATCTTGTTAAGCAAGCCTAGCCATGGAAAATAGCTGGGCTGGTGAATAGAAAGAATCATGCTGCCTCAAGACACGGTTATGGTTTGATCTACTCGATAATCGCGAATAGCCTTGGTACCGATCACTTCATCCCAGCGCATCGGACTGATACCATTACCGGGTCGCTTAACAGCGATGTTGTCTATACTGAACAACTCGCCTGCTTTGATTTCACGAGCCGCAACCATACTTTTTCTGGCAATACCGATATTTTTCGCCTCGCTTCTGCTCGGCTTCTTGATACCGTCACCCAATGCCTGCTCAATCTTTCTGATGGCACGCGACATGGCTTTGAGTTCATCAGGTTCCAGGCTGGCCTTATGATCCGGGCCTTCCATGGTTCGATCAAGCGTGTAATGTTTTTCAATGACGGATGCGCCCATCGCAACCGCTGCGATAGGTACTTCAATACCTTCAGTATGATCTGAATAGCCGACCTTGACTCCGAATGCGTTGCGTATCGTCTGCATAGCACGCAGGTTTACCTCCCCTATGGGGCAAGGGTATTCGGTAGTCGCATGAAGCACCGTGATCTTGCCTTTGGGTGTACCTGCCTGCATCAACACATCCAATGCATCTTCAATCTCGCCCAAGTCAGCCATACCCGTCGATAAAATCACTTCCTTACCCAAGCGCCCTATGTGCCGCAAATAAGGGAGGTTGGTAATTTCGCCGCTGGGAATCTTGAAAATCGACATGCCAAAGTTATTCAACAGATCAACGCTGTCATGGTCAAACGGGGTCGACAGAAACATGATTTTTTTTTCTTTGCAGTGCGCGATCAGTTCCCGATGCGCATCCTCATCAAGCTCAAGTTTTTTGATCATGTCGTATTGAGACTCATCGGCAGCCGTTGTCTGCTTTTGATATTCAGCCTTTTGCGTCCCTTTACTCACCAGCTTATCCGCCTTGAAGGTCTGAAATTTAACGGCGTCCACACCTGCGTCAACCGCGACATCAATAAGCTTCTTTGCCAACTCAAGAGAACCGTTATGGTTAACGCCCGCTTCAGCGATAATGAATACCTTACTCATTGATATAACCTTTAAATAGTGTTCCGGCCTTGATGAAGCTGTTCTCTTGCACCTCGGCATATTCCTTAGTCACTGCATTGCTGCCCACAAAGGCGCCGCGCCTCACGATCGCGCCACCATTAATGATGGCTCCAGTCGATATGTGGCAATTATCTTCAACGATAGCATCGTGTTCAATCAATGCTTTGCTATTGATGATGCAGTTTCTCCCAACATGGGCACGGGAATTGACCAGAGCATCGTGCATAATAATTGTTCCTTCGCATATCTGCGCATGCCTTGAAACATAGGCCCTGGGAGAAATAATTACCGGGAGAATAAACCCCAAAGATTGAGCATATTCAAAAAGCCTGATGCGAATTGAGGGAGTTTTAATCTGTCCCACCGTAATCAGTGCGTAATCGTAGTTTGAACGCAGGCTCTGTAAATCATCATCTGTACCCAGCAATGGATAGCCTAAGGGTGTCTCGCTGGCGCAGTCCACTACACCTGCAATTGAAAATTTATTTTCCTGCTCGATAACGTCGATGCAAGCTGCGCAATGCCCGCCACCACCTATCAGTAACAGTCCCGGCTTCACTGGATTATGGCACTGCTCGGTATATTCACAACGCGTTCCTCTAACCACTTCGAATTAATTAAATCCGCAGACTGACAATCAGCAAACATGGTGAGTTCATTCATCAAGCGCCAGACCGGGCGCGACATCACGCCTGCCTCGTTGAGTTCTTTCAAAAAGACATCTCGCGTCGGCTTGTCTTCCAGAATCAGTGCGTTGAGCCAATAGTTCGAGCTTGACTGAGTCGGCTCTTTAACGAAGGTGACATTCGAAGAAGCGAAAAACTCAGCGTAAGCCAATGCGATTGTACGTTTACTTGCCAGTAAACGCGGCAGACTTTCCATCTGCGCACAACCCAAGGCGGCATTAAGATTCGGCATACGGTAATTATAACCAATCTCATCGTGAACAAACTCATAGGAATGGGGTTGCTTGGCCGTTGTGGTGATATGTTTTGCGCGCTTTGACAACGCTTCATCATCAGTGATGATCATTCCGCCACCGCCGGTAGTGATGGTCTTATTTCCATTAAAACTAAACGCGGCGAGCTTTCCAAATGTGCCCGTATGTCTGCCCTGATAATAACTGCCCAGGCTCTCGGCAGCATCTTCAATAAGCGGTATGCCAAACTCTGCACAAATCCCGGCGATTTCATCTACCCTGCAAGGATGTCCAAAGGTATGCATGGGAACGACTGCCGCGACTCTTTTACCCGTCGTATTGTTAATGCATCCAGCCGCGTTCGTTGAAGTTTCAGAAGCCAGGAATGCCCGCAAACTGTCAGGACTCATGCCGAGGGTTTCCCGGTCGACATCTACAAACACGGGCGCCGCACCGCAATAGCTGATCGCGTTGCAGGTGGCAACAAAGGACAATGCCTGCGTGATGACTTCATCGCCCTGATTGACCCCGGCAAGTTTCAGTGCGATGTGTAACGCGGCCGTTCCATTCACGGTGGCAACGGCATACTTTGCACCTGTATAGTCCGCCACCATTTTTTCGAATCGATCAACGTACTTGCCCACACTGGATACAAAAGTTGAATCGATGCAGTCAATGACATACGCCTTTTCATTGCCGACAAACTTGGGCTCATGCAGCGGAATAAATTCCGCCGTTTGATAAATACCCCGCACAAAATCAATAATTTCCTGATTTTTCATGGTTATTGTTACATTTTCCCGTCCAGATACTTGCCGGTTTCCTTATGTCCAAATTCTGGGATCATCTTGTAAAACGATGCAACAATTTCTTCTTTGCTCCATCTCTTTGCACTCTTGCATTCGGTGATAAATTGTGCAAAGTCTTCGAGCGCCTGATTGTTGAATACGGGAACGTTCCTGATCACCCCCAGGTTATGAAACCGCGTCATGTCGAGCGTCTCATTTTCCGTAAAAAATTCTTCAAAATCCTTTTCACCAGTTGTATCGCTATCTGTGAATAAACACGGCCATTTTCCCCGATCTGGCAACGTGTGCGCCAAACTTCTTGCTTCATCCTCAGATGAGCACAAATAGGGTTCATAACCTGTCTGCTCAAGGTATTTCACCGCAATCTCGGCAAAGGAAATCAAATGAAGTGCTTCGCTCAGTTTCGGAAAGAAAATATCCCGATTTTCTCCAAAAATACAAGACATCAGACACAGCTCACCCGACTCCTTGGGCGTCACAAAATAGCGCTTGATATCCTGTGGCGCCACGATAGGCTGACGCTTTTGAATCCGCTGGTTAAATCCATGCAATAGCGATCCGTCCGAAAATGCGACATTGGCAAAGCGTGCCGTGGAAATATCGATCTCCAGACTCCGGCGCATCAAAAACATTTCCATAATTCGTTTCGAAGCGCCCATCATATTCACAGGATTGGCGGCTTTGTCGGTCGAGACGCAGAAATATTTTTTGCTTCCGTTGGCAATGGACTGCTGCAAGGTTTTTTCTGTGTTGAGTATATTGACGTCTATCATGCGCATCAAAGTAAACGGATCTTTCTCGCTGCGAACATGTTTTAAGGCGGAAAGATTCAACACATAATCATACTGCCCATTGCTTTCAATAAACGCATCATATTCAACCGAACCGGCATCCAGCGCAAAAGTCTGAAAATCACCCTCAATGTAACCGTACGAACTTCTGATGTCTCTCACCAACTCCACCATGTTGTTTTCACTTATATCGACAACATGAAGCTTTAGCGGCTTTCTTTTGAATATTTCCTTAGTTACAGCCTGCCCGATAGACCCCGCCCCTCCGACCACTAGGAAACTCGAAGATGCTATAACGCTTTGCAGTTCATTTTCATGCTCACTCACGTCCTGAACAAAAAGCTCTTTATCTCTTCCAATAAGGGACAGTATTGACGGCATGATTAGTTGCTATTTGGTTTTATTGATAAACGGAAGGGGAGTCAGCATAAATAACTGATGCTCGCCAACCTCAGTTAAGCGCGCTGTTGACGCGGGCCAGATCCGCCTCGCCCAGCCCGCCCGCGGCGGCTTTCAAGCGCAGCTGGCTCAACAGGTAGTTGTATTCGGCCTGCAAAAGGTCGCGACGCGTCGAATAAAGCTGCTGCTGCGCGTTGAGCACATCCAGATTGGTACGGACGCCGACTTCCTGGCCCATGCGGCTGGCTTCGAGCACGCTTTCGCTCGAAGTCAGCGCCTGCTGCAGCGCCTTGACTTGTGCGATCCCGCTCACTACGCCCAGATAGGCCTGACGGGTTTGCAGCGCAATGCTGCGGCGCGCATTTTCCAGTTCCTGTTTGGCGCGTTCACGATTAGCCTCCGCCTCACGCCATTTGGAGTTCACCGCACCGCCCGAGAAAATCGGCATGTTGAGCTGAACGCCAACGCTCTTATTGGTGCTGTCGCTGCCCAGACCGAAACTGCCGCCGTTCGCGGAATTTTTGGAGTAATTCGCCACCAGATCCACCGTCGGCAGATGGCCGCCGAGATTACGCGTCACTTCCTTTTCGGCCAGCTGCGCAGCGGCCTTGGCTATCGCCAGCTGAGGACTGTTCAACTCAGCTTCGGCCACCCATTTTTCCATATCGGCAGGTTGCGGGGCTTCCAGCTTGAACTGCGATCCTAACGCCTTCAGATTTTCCGGTTGCTGATTGATCAGCTGCTGCAACGCACTTTGCCTGATTTCCAGATTATTTTGAGCGGCGATTTGCTGGGCGACGGTCAGATCGTGGCGCGCCTGCGCCTCGTGCGTGTCGGTAATAGTCGCGCTGCCGACTTCAAAATTGCGCTTAGCCTGCGCCAGCTGCTCTGAGATTGCGGTTTTTTGCGCCTCGGCCAGCTGCACCGCATCGCGCGCCATCAGCACGTCGAAATACGCCTGCGCGGTGCGCAGCAGCAAATCCTGCTCGGCATTCTTGAACTGCGCCTCACTCTGCGCGACCTGTAATTCGGCCTCGGTGTAGGCCAGCCAGCTTTGCTGACGGAACAGCGGCTGCACCATGGTCACGCCGTAGCCGTTGCTGTTAAATCTATGCGCGCCACCCGCACCCGGCAGGGCAAAATTTCCGCGGTAGTTTGTCGTCAGATCGTTGTAGGTACTGTTGGCTGTCAGATTCACGCTGGGCAGCAGCAAAGACCTGCCTTGCGGCAACTTTTCCTGCCCCGCCTGTTGCGCGGCACGGGCCGCAGCCAGCACCGCATCGTTGCCTTGAGCAAGACGGAAGATGTCGAGCAGATCGCTCGCCTGCGCAGGACCGCCAAGCGTAGCTATCAGTACCAGGGTAAGGAATTTAGTTTTCATCGGATTTGCACGCAGTTTATTAGATTTTTCTAATATTACCGTCTGCCGTCTCTTTGTGCCACTAAAATACAAAACGGCTGGGCTGCTGCACGTTCTGCAACGGCGCAACCGAAGTCTCCATGATGGTGAGCGTCTCAAAAACATCGGGAGCCACACGCGTGATCAGTTTCGCCTCCATCACAGGATCATCGCCTACGATGGCAAAAAGGCGGCCGCCGACATTCAGGCTGTTTTGAAAGGCCGACGGCAGCACGGGAGTCGATCCGGTCAGCACGATCGCATCATAGCCCTCGCCCCAGCCGGAAGAGGCATCGCCGATTTCCAGCGTAACGTTTTCGCGGTTTTGCAACAGCACCGCAGCCTGTGCGCTCAGTTCCGGATTGATTTCCACCGAAGTGACGTGACCTGCCAGCGAAGATAACAAGGCGGTGAGATAGCCGCTGCCTGTGCCGACTTCCAGAACTCGATCGGAACGGTTCAGATGCAGCTCCTGCAAGGCGCGCGCTTCGAGCTTGGGCGGCCACATCAACACACCGGAACCCAGCGGGATTTCCATGTCCATAAAGGCCATCGATTTCTTGTCTTCCGGCACAAACTGCTCGCGGCGTACATGATGAAGCAGCGCCAGTATCCGCGCTTCCAACACGTCACATGGGCGAATTTGCTGCTCAATCATATTGAAGCGTGCCTGTTCCACATTCTGCATTTTGATCTCCATCCCGGTATGTTTAGATTTTATCTTGGCAGTATAGCAACACACCCCGCCATGCTCAACATAAGTCGTTATTACAACATAAATTCGTTATGATACTCGCATGCAAAAAAACACCACGACAAACTCCGATCTGGTTCAGCGCTCGCTGTCTGCCGTCTGGCATCCCTGCTCGCAAATGAAGCATTACGAGTCTTTTCCGCTGGTGCCGGTTGCTCGCGGCAGCGGGGTCTGGCTGTACGACTGCGACGGGAATAAATATCTGGATGCGGTCAGTTCCTGGTGGGTGAATCTGTTCGGCCACAGCAATCCACGCATCAATGCGGCGCTGCGCGATCAGCTCGTGAAGCTGGAGCACGTGATGCTGGCGGGCTTTACCCATGAGCCGGTCGTTGAGCTCTCCGAGCGATTGCGAGAACTTGCGCCGCCGGGTCTGGGGCATTGTTTTTATGGTTCGGACGGAGCCTCTGCCACCGAGATCGCGCTCAAGATGAGCGCGCATTACTGGCGCAATACGGGACATCAGACCAAGACGCAATTTATCAGTCTGCAAAACAGCTATCACGGAGAGACGCTGGGCGCGCTGTCGGTAACCGATGTCGCGCTGTTCAAAGATTCTTACGGGCCGCTGATCCGGCAGCAGGCAACGGTCGCAAGTCCAGACTGGCGAAATGCGGAAACTGGTGAAAGCGCCGAGACTTTTGCGCTGCGCTGTGCGGACGAACTCGAGGCGCATTTGCAAAGCAATCACGAGCAGCTTGCCGCCTTCATCATAGAACCCCTGGTGCAGGGTGCAGCAGGAATGGCGATGTATCACCCGGTTTATCTCAAACGCGCCCGCGAGCTTTGCGATCAATACCAGGTGCACCTGATCGCCGATGAGATCGCGGTCGGCATGGGCAGGACGGGCACCATGTTCGCCTGCGAACAGGCGGAGAATTATCCCGGCCTTTCCCCCGCAGGGGAAGGAACGTTCGTCCTTTCCCCCTCGGGGGGAAAGTTAGAAAGGGGGGGTATCTCACCCGATTTTCTGCTGATTTCCAAAGGCATCACAGGCGGTTATCTGCCGCTGTCCATCGTCATGACCACCGACAATATCTATCAGGCGTTCTACGACGACAAGACCGCAACAGGTTTTTTACATTCGCACTCTTATACCGGCAACCCGCTGGCCTGCCGCGCGGCACTGGCCACACTGGATATTTTTGCGCAGGACGATGTACTGAATGCCAATCTCAAAAAAGCAAGTTATCTCAACCGTATCGTAGCGCCCTTGCGCGATCACCCCAGGGTTAAAAACTTCCGCAATACCGGCATGATCTGGGCATTCGAGGTCGATACGCCGTACGCGGATTTTGCGCAGCGCTGCTTTAGCATGGCGCTCTCCAAGGAACTCTTGCTACGCCCGATGGGCAAGACCGTGTACTTCATGCCGCCTTATGTCATCGGCGAGCCCGAGATGGATTTATTGGTTAATCGCACGCTACAGATCGTTGAAAGCCTGACATGAATCCAGATAATCCCTTAGCCAGACTATCCCCTCCCCCTCACAGGGGGAGGACTGGGAAGGGGGTAGAAACCCATACTTTTCACCGCGCTTACCCCCATCCTAACCTTCCCCCTGCCAGAGGGAAGGTAGACAGCAATGAACTTTCCGGGCTGAAATATATTTTTGCCCTTCTGACGCTGTTTTCGGCATTAAGCGCGGCAGCCGCCCCCTTGCCCACTGCCGTGCTGCGGGAACTGAAAAGCCAGGGCATCCCCCTTAACGCGGTGGGCATCAGCGTGCGTGAGATCGGCGCATCGAAAGCTGCGATCAGCATCAATGCGGAACAGCCGATGAATCCCGCCTCTACCATGAAACTCCTCACCACCTTTGCCGGGCTGGAACTGTTAGGCCCTGCTTATACGTGGAAGACTGAGGCCTATCTGGACGGGGTGCTTGAAAATGGCGTGCTGCAGGGAAATCTGATCCTCAAAGGCTATGGTGATCCGAAATTCACCATCGAGCAGTTCTGGCTGTGGATGGCTGAATTGCGCGCCCGGGGCTTGCGCGAAATACGCGGAGATCTGGTACTGGATCGCAGTTTTTTCGATCTGCCGCAGATCGACTCCGGCGCTTTCGACAACGATCCGGTGCGCGCCTACAACGTAACTCCCGATGCGTTGCTGCTGAATTTCAACACCCTGCGGCTGCGCTATCTGCCGGAAGGAAACCGCCTGCGTACCATCATCGAACCCATGCTGGAAGGCATCAGGCTGGACAGTCAGCTAGCTCCGCAGGCGGGCAGCTGCGAGGACTGGGACGACACGATACGCGTTGAAGCTAACGATGAGCGACTGCTGCTGCAAGGAGGCTATCCTGCCGAATGCGGCGAGCGCGAACACAGCCTGAGCGTATTGAGCCATTCGCGCTATGTCGATGCGGTATTCCGCGCCGTCTGGCATCAACTGGGCGGCAGCCTGACGGGACGGCAGCGCGACGGAACACTGAGCAGCGGTGCGCGACTATTTTCGACACATCGCTCAGAACCCGTAAGCCTTACGATTCGCGACATCAACAAATACAGCAACAACGTGATGGCGCGACAGCTGTTCCTGACGCTGGGAGCAAGTGCCCCCTCTCAGGGGGAGGGCTTGAGAGAGGGTAATGGCGGGAAAACCCCAGCCGCCAAATCACCACCCATGAGCATACCCGGAAGCGCTGCTGCGATGCGCGGCTGGCTGAAAAACAAAGGGCTGGATTTCCCCGAACTGGTACTGGAAAACGGCGCGGGCCTGTCGCGTATTGAGCGGATCAGCGCAGCGCACATGGGAGAGCTGTTGCAGAGCATAACGGAGAGTCCGTACAGCGCGGAATTGATCGCCTCGCTGCCGATTTTAGGGGTGGACGGATCGGCCAAGAAACGCCTTAAAAACAGCCCTGCCGCAAGCCACGCGCATTTAAAGACCGGCACGCTCAACAGCGTTAAAACTCTGGCGGGTTACGTGCAGGCTCAGTCAGGAAAACAATGGATCGTGGTGTTTTTCATCAACCACCCGAATGCAAAGCGCGGCCAGGCAGCACAGGATGCGCTGATAGAGTGGCTGCAGGGGCAGTGAGTCCGGTTGCATAAAAATTAGGGTCAGACTCGATTTTTATAACCATTTTTCCCTTTACGGAATACTGGAAAATTGGGGGCAGATTCGATTAGCTAGCATAATTCGAGTCTGACCCTAATTTCTAGGCCGGACAAAGAAAGTAACCTGCATGCGGGGCAGCTCCCCGCGAAGTTGATGGTACGGAACGAATCGGCCACAGCCGACCAAAAATCAAAGTCCCAACTCTCCCCACATCGCATCGACGCGCGCCTTGACCGCTTCATCCATGACGATGGTCGTACCCCATTCGCGCTGAGTTTCGCCGGGGAATTTGTTGGTGGCATCCAGCCCCATCTTGCCACCCAGCCCCGACACGGGACTTGCGAAATCCAGATAATCGATCGGCGTATTCTCGACCAGCAGGGTGTCGCGCACCGGGTCCATACGGGTGGTGATCGCCCAGATCACTTCCTGCCAACTGCGAATGTCGATGTCCTCATCCACCACCACGATATACTTGGTGTACATAAACTGGCGCAGATAGCTCCAGATGCCGAACATCACGCGCTTGGCGTGTCCTGCATACTGCTTCTTGATACTGACGATCGCCATCCGGTAGCTGCACCCCTCCGGCGGCAGATAAAAATCGACGATCTCGGGGAACTGCTTTTGCAACAGCGGCACGAACACTTCGTTGAGCGCCACGCCCAGCATCGCCGGTTCATCGGGCGGCTTGCCAGTATAGGTGGAATGGTAAATCGGGGCGCGGCGCATGGTGATGCGCTCGATGGTGAACACCGGAAAGCTGTCCTGCTCGTTGTAGTAGCCCGTGTGATCGCCGTAAGGGCCCTCCAGCGCCATTTCATCTGGATGTATCACGCCTTCGAGCACGATCTCGCTGGAGGCGGGCACCTGCAGATCGCTGCCCAGACATTTCACCAGCTCAGTTTTCGATCCGCGTAACAATCCGGCAAACTGGTACTCAGACAAGGAATCAGGAACTGGCGTGACCGCACCCAGTATCGTCGCAGGATCCGCGCCTATCACCACCGCAACCGGGAAGGGCACGCCGGGATGCTTCTTACAGTGGTCGCGAAAATCCAGCGCACCGCCGCGATGCGCCAACCAGCGCATGATGACCTTGTTTTTGGCGATCACCTGCTGTCGATAGATGCCCAGATTCTGCCGCGACTTTTCAGGGCCGCGCGTGACCACCAGCCCCCAGGTGATCAGCGGCGCAACATCCCCCGGCCAGCAGTGCTGAACCGGCAGCTTTGCAAGATCCACCTCTTCGCCTTCCCACACCACATCCTGGCACGGTGCGCTGGACAAAACCTTGGGCGACATGGTCAGCACCTGCTTTAACACCGGCCACTTATCCCATGCGTCCTTCAGTCCCTTCGGTGGCTCGGGTTCCTTGAGATAGGCGAGCAGTTTGCCGACTTCGCGCAGCGCAGACACCGACTCTTCGCCCATCCCCAAAGCCACGCGGCGCGGTGTACCGAACAGATTGGCCAACACTGGCATGCTGTGCCCTGCCACATTCTCAAACAGGATCGCAGGCCCTTGCGCGCGCAGCACACGGTCGCAGATCTCGGTCATTTCAAGGTGCGTGGAAACCGGCGCGGTCACGCGTTTGAGTTCACCGATCTTTTCAAGCTGCGCGATAAAGTCGCGTAGGTCTTTGTATTTCATTGCCTCTCCATTTGAGCCAGTAGCAGGTAGCGAGCAGCAAAAACAGCGCTTCGACAGCTACCAGCCACAAGCTAGTAGTACTTCTCTGCGCCTTCCGGCCTGTTCTTGAAGCGCTTATGCAGCCAGAAATACTGCTCCGGCATTTCCAGTATGCGCTGCTCGATGAATTCGTTCATACGACGCGCATCCAGAACCTCATCCCCGCTCGGATAATTTTCCCATGCCGGATAGAAGGTCAGCACATAACCGCCTGCGCCCGGCAACACCCGCGTGATGCTGGGCACGACTTTCGCGCCCGTCATCTGCGCGATGCGCGAAACAGAGGTCATGGTAGCTGCCTGAACGCCAAAAAACGGCACGAACACGCCGTCCTTGACGCCCTGATCCTGATCGGGCGGATAGATAAACGGCATTCCGGCACGCATACCCTTGATGATGGGACGCAGGCCCTGCTGACGCGAGTAAAGCTTCTGGTTGCGAAAGCGCGCACGCTTTTCTAAGAGCAGCTCGGTCATGTAGACGCTTTTCTGGTTGGCATACATGCAGACAGTATCAACCTGCTGTGCGACCCACTGACCGCCCGCATCCATACCGACAAAATGCGGGGTCAGCAGGATGGATGGCTGATTTTTGATCGCCTCGAAGTGCTCGATGCCTTCGACCCGGATCAGGCTGCTGATGTATTCGGCGCTCGACCACCACAGGATGCTGCGTTCGATCAGACCGCGGGCAAACATTTTAAAGTGATCGCGCAGCAGACGGCTTCTCTCCTCCTCGCTCATCTCGGGGAAACACAGCCTCAGGTTGATTTGCCCGACACGCCGGCGCTCACCCGCGACAAGGTATAGCAGCGAACCGATTCCGTTGCCGAGGGTGACGATGATGCGGAACGGCAGAAAATGAATCAGCCACAAGATTAAAACGCCGAGGCGTACCAGCATTACTTTTCCCCGAGTTCCGGCGGCAACACACCGCGCGCAACCTTATATCTGTTGTAACTCCACAAATACTGTGCCGGACAGGCACGTATCACTTTTTCCAGCGCTTCATTGATCTGCTGCGGAACAGGGCGGGAATAATCCAGCTGCAGCGGCTCAAAGCGTATTGCATAGCCTCTTTCCAGGCGTTCTGCACTGACCATCAGAACGGTCGCATTGCTGGCCTCGGCCAGCCTTCCAACCAGCGTCATCGTGTAGGCCGGACGACCGAAGAAGTTCGCCCACTCACCCTCGCCGCCGCTGGGCACCTGATCGGGCAAGAGACCGATCGCCTCGCCTCGCTTGAGCGCCTTGTACAAAAGTCGCACCCCGCTCAGATCCGCCTTGGCAAGCTTAGCCTGACCGCGTTCCCGCCCCCTGCACATCACGCCCTCGATCCAGCGCAGCTTGGGCTGACGGTACAGCATCGTAAACGGCATGTATCTGGCGACATAAAGCCCGACGATCTCGAAACAGCCCAGATGCGGCGTCAGTATGATGGTGCCTTTACCCCGTGCCTGCGCCTCTTCCACATGCTGCATGCCCTGGCATTCCACCACCGCGCCCAGCACCTCTTCATAAGGCCGCCCCCAAACCCACGGCAACTCGGCGATGCTCTTGCCGGCCTGCTCTATCACCTGAGGCAACAGCTCGGGAGCAAAGCCTGCCTGCTGCAGATTTTCACGCATGCGCGCCGCGTACTGTTTTGAAAACGCATAGGTCAGCCGTCCGAGCAATCCACCCAGACGATGCAGCATGCTCAGCGGCAGAGCCGACAAGAGGCGGAAAATAAAATTGAAAATAAAAGTGGTCATGGGGGCGATGCTACCAAGTTTTACAATATTTGGTAGAATGCCTTTCTTTTAACATATTATTGAGCGGGAAACCATGAGCGAATTTCTGTTTACATCCGAGTCTGTATCCGAAGGCCATCCTGACAAAGTTTCAGACCAGATCTCCGATGCCATTCTGGATGCGATTCTAGCGCAAGACCCCTATGCGCGGGTAGCCGCAGAGACGCTGACCAACACCGGACTCGTGGTTCTGGCGGGTGAAATCACCACCACCGCCAACGTCGATTACATCCAGGTCGCGCGCAACACCATCAAGCGCATCGGCTACGACAACACCGAATACGGCATAGACTACAAGGGTTGCGCGGTGCTGGTCGCCTATGACAAGCAAAGCCCCGATATCGCTCAGGGCGTGGATCGCGCCTCCGACGACTTTTTAAATCAGGGCGCGGGTGACCAGGGACTGATGTTCGGTTATGCATGCGATGAAACTCCAACTTTGATGCCGCTGGCGATTTATCTGGCCCATCAGGTCGTGCAACGTCAGGCGCAACTGCGTCACGACGGTCGTCTGCCGTGGCTGCGTCCGGATGCAAAATCACAGGTCACCATCCGCTATGTGGACGGCAAGCCTCATTCGATCGACACCGTGGTGCTGTCCACTCAGCATGCACCCGACATGACGCTGGAAACCATACGCGAAGCCGCCATCGAAGACATCATTAAGCCTATGCTGCCCAAGGAACTGATCAAGGGCAACATCAATTATCTGGTCAATCCGACCGGCCGTTTCGTGGTCGGCGGCCCGCAAGGCGACTGCGGACTGACCGGACGCAAGATCATCGTCGACACCTACGGCGGTGCGGCCCCTCACGGCGGCGGCGCGTTTTCAGGCAAGGATCCTTCAAAGGTTGATCGCTCGGCCGCTTATGCCGGTCGATATGTGGCGAAAAACATCGTGGCCGCAGGATTGGCCAGCAAGTGTCTGGTACAGGTTTCCTACGCGATCGGCGTGGCAAAACCGACCAGCGTGATGGTCGACACCTATGGCACCGGCAAGATTTCCGATGACAAGCTGACCGAACTGGTGCTGCGCCATTTCGATCTGCGCCCCAAGGGCATCGTGCAGATGCTAGACCTGTTGCGCCCGATCTACGAGAAAACCGCAGCCTACGGTCACTTCGGTCGCGAAGAACCGGAATTCTCTTGGGAAAACACAGACAAGGCGGCTGCCCTCCG
This sequence comes from uncultured Gallionella sp., assembly GCA_964410705.1. GTDB lineage: Bacteria > Pseudomonadota > Gammaproteobacteria > Burkholderiales > Gallionellaceae > Gallionella. The sequence continues at coordinate 15,246 of CAYPIG010000002.1, read as the reverse complement.
GGCTGACGCTGGCCTGTAAGTCCACCCCGCGGGGGTTAGTCTGTGTTTCGAGGAGGCATAATGCCGACTCAATTTAACCGCACCTTTGCACTAGGTGCGGTTTTTTGTTTTAGAATCACGCCTCACCGGATAAAGTAATCGCAACATGCCAAAACGAATTTCAGTCGAACAACTGCGCCTCGGGATGTACATCCACGAGCTGGGATGCTCGTGGATGGATCACCCGTTCTGGCGCAAGACTTTCTTGCTGGACGATCCGAACGATCTGAAAATAATACGTGCCACCAAAATTAAACTGGTCTGGATAGACACTTCCAAAGGCCTCGATGTTGACGGGGAAGAAGGGGAAAGCGAAGAGGCCGTAGCCTCTGAAATTGAATCGACGCTCTCGCAGGCCGACCAACCAAACCTTGTAACGACCCCGGTCAGCCTGGCTCAGGAGGCGACACTCGCCCTGAAGATCTGCGAGAAATCCAAAGATGCTGTCGCCTCGATGTTTCAGGAGACCCGAATGGGAAAAGCCCTGAACTCCGAGGATGCCTTGCCCATCGTTGAGGAAATATCCAGTTCCGTGCTGAGAAACCCAGGTGCGCTGATCAGCCTGGCCCGGCTCAAGGACAAAGACGATTACACCTACATGCACTCGGTGGCAGTGTGCGCACTGATGGTCTCGCTGGCAAAACAACTGGGGCTTAATGACGAACAGGTCCGCCAGGCGGGCCTGGCAGGACTGCTGCACGATGTGGGCAAGATGATGATACCGCCGGAAATACTCAACAAACCCGGCAAGCTGACCGATGCAGAATTCGCCGCAGTTAAAAACCACCCTGCCGAGGGGCATAAACTTCTGCTAGGCGGCAGCGGAATCAGCCCGGTCTCACTGGACGTCTGCCTGCATCACCACGAAAAAGTGGACGGCAGCGGATATCCAGAGCAACTCTCAGACGAAAAGATCAGCCTTTACGCCAAGATGGGGGCGGTATGCGACGTGTACGATGCGATCACATCCAACAGACCTTACAAGGATGGATGGGAGCCGGCCGACTCAATACGCAAGATGGCCGAGTGGAGCAAAGGTCACTTCGATCAGCGCATATTCCAGGCTTTTGTGCGCAGCGTCGGCATATACCCGACAGGTTCGCTGGTGAAACTGGAATCGAACCGTCTTGCGGTTGTGCTAGAACAGTCCGACAAGTCCCTGCTCACTCCCATCGTAAAAATCTTTTTTTCAACCCGCTCCAACTGCCGCATTGTGCAGGAAACCCTGGATCTGGCTCAGTCCGGATGCAAAGACAAAATCGTTTCATTTGAAGATCCCGCCAAGTGGGGAATCGCCGACCTCAGGGAATTGTGGAGCGGTCTGCCTGCACCAAACCGTTAAACTCTGGCAGCAGAAATATTTATTTGCGTTTATAATCCGCATCCTCCGAGAGGTGCTGCAGCGGGTTTGAACACCCCCGTCAGGCTCGGGTTTTCGCATCAACGGCACCTATTCATTAACCAATACAATGAATGGAGTTATTATGAACGCTGTTGATAACGGATTCACCGATTACATCGTCGCAGACATGTCTTTAGCCGCATGGGGCCGCAAGGAACTGGCTATCGCCGAAGTTGAAATGCCAGGCCTGATGGCCATCCGCAACGAATACGCAGCCAGCCAGCCGCTGAAGGGCGCACGCATCACAGGTTCCTTGCACATGACCATCCAGACCGGCGTGCTGATCGAAACACTGACAGCGCTGGGCGCTGAAGTTCGCTGGGCTTCCTGCAACATCTATTCCACACAGGATCACGCTGCCGCTGCGATTGTCGCAACTGGCGTACCTGTTTTCGCCGTCAAGGGCGAAACACTGGCCGAATACTGGGACTACACTCATCGCATCTTTGAATGGAAAGACGGCGGTCTGTCCAACATGATACTGGACGACGGCGGCGATGCAACCTTGCTTCTGCATCTGGGTGCGCGCGCTGAAAAAGACGCATCACTCTTGAATAACCCAGGCTCCGAAGAAGAAATCTGCCTGTTCAACTCGATCAAGGCCAAGCTGGCTGTAGACGGCACATGGTATTCAACGCGTCTGGCAGCAATCAAAGGCGTGACAGAAGAGACCACCACCGGCGTACATCGTTTGTACCAAATGCATGAGCGCGGCGAGTTGAAATTCCCTGCAATTAACGTCAACGATTCAGTCACCAAGTCCAAGTTCGACAACCTGTATGGCTGCCGCGAATCGCTGGTCGATGCGATCAAGCGCGCAACTGACGTGATGATCGCCGGCAAGATCGCGGTGATCGTAGGTTACGGCGACGTGGGCAAAGGTTCTGCTCAGGCGATGCGCGCACTGTCAGCCCAAGTCTGGGTTACCGAAATCGATCCTATCTGTGCACTGCAGGCAGCGATGGAAGGCTACCGCGTCGTGACCATGGATTACGCCTGCGAACACGGCGACATCTTCGTCACCACCACCGGCAACTACCATGTGATCACGCATGACCACATGGTGAAGATGAAGAACAACGCCATCGTCTCCAACATCGGTCACTTCGACAACGAAATCGATGTCGCCTCCCTCAAGAAATACCAGTGGGAAAACATCAAGCCTCAGGTCGATCACGTGATCTTCCCGGACGGTAAGCGCATCCTGTTGCTGGCGGAAGGCCGTCTGGTCAACTTAGGTTGCGGTACAGGTCATCCTTCTTATGTGATGTCGTCGAGCTTCGCGAATCAGACTATCGCTCAGATCGAACTGTATACCCGCACCAGCGAATACCCGATCGGCGTTTACACCCTGCCTAAGCATCTGGACGAGAAGGTTGCGCGTCTGCAACTGACGACTCTGAATGCGCAGCTGAGTGTACTGACCGACCAGCAGGCAGCTTACATCGGCGTACCCAAGAATGGCCCGTACAAGGCCAATCACTACAGGTACTAACAAACAGGATCGAGGATTCGGGATTCAGGATTAAAGCAAGCCAACTGGCCTGCTTTTTTTCTGCATCCTGCATCCTGATACTCTGGATTTCACATGAGACTGCTCTTAATCTGGATATTGAATGCAATGGCGCTGATCGCGGTGGCGAATTTCGTGCCCGGCATACACGTGGACGGATTTACTGCAGCACTCGTTGCCGCATTCCTGCTTGGGCTGGTCAATACGCTGATCCGCCCCTTGCTGCTTTTGCTCACCCTGCCGGTAACCCTGGTCACGCTAGGCTTGTTTATCTTCGTGATTAACGGCATGCTGTTCTGGCTGGTGGGCTCGGTGCTGCGCGGCTTTATCGTCGACAGCTTCTGGCACGGCATTCTGGGTGCATTGCTGTACAGTCTGTTTACCTGGGCGCTGACATCGGCGGCCAGCCAATTGATGAGGAAATAATGAGTCACTCACATATCAGTTTTGAATTCTTTCCGCCGCAGACTACTGAAGGCGTGGAAAAACTCACCATCGCGCGCGGAAAACTCGCAGCGCTCAATCCCGAATTTTTCTCGGTGACCTTCGGCGCGGGCGGCTCTACCCGCGATCGCACGCTGGAAACCGTCACGCAGATCAAGTCGGAAGGTTTTGATGCGGCGCCGCATCTGTCCTGCGTAGGTTCCACCCGCGAGAATATCCGCGCGATTTTACAAACTTACAAAGATGCGGGAATCCGCCGCATCGTCGCTTTACGCGGCGATCTGCCCTCCGGCATGGCCACCGCAGGCGAATTTCAGTATGCCAATGAACTGGTTGAATTCATCCGCGCTGAGACGGGCGACCATTTCCATCTGGAAGTGGCGGCCTACCCCGAAGTTCATCCTCAGGCCAAATCTGCTAGCGACGATGTGCTTAACTTCAAACGAAAAATCGATGCGGGCGCGAATTCCGCCATCACGCAGTATTTTTACAACGCCGACAGCTATTTTCACTTCGTCGACCAATGCCAGAAACTGGGAGTTAACGCTCCCATCGTTCCCGGCATCATGCCCATCGTGCGTTTTTCACAGTTGGCGCGCTTTTCGGACGCCTGCGGTGCCGAGATTCCGCGCTGGATGCGCAAGACCATGGAAGGCTTTGGCGACGACAACGAGTCGGTTCAGGCCTTCGGACGCGATGTGGTGGTATCCATGTGCGAAAAGCTGCTCAAAGGGGGCGCACCCGGACTGCATTTCTACACACTGAACCAGGCAGCGCCTTGCCTGGCGATTTGTGAACGATTAGGATTCAATTGATGCTGCGCGCACCGGAATTACTATTACCTGCGGGGACCCTCGACAAGATGCGGGCAGCCTACGCCTTCGGGGCGGACGCCGTCTATGCGGGTCAGCCGCGCTATTCCTTGCGTGCGCGCAACAACGAATTCAAGCTCGAAGAGTTGCAGATCGGCATACAGGAGGCGCATCAGCTTGGCAAGAAGCTGTTTGTCGCCAGCAACCTGATGCCGCACAACGCCAAAGTAAAAACCTATATGGCTGACATGGAACCTGTCATCGCCATGAAACCCGACGCGCTGATCATGGCCGACCCGGGTCTGATCGCGATGGTGAGGGAGCGCTGGCCTGAGATCGACGTGCATCTGTCGGTGCAGGCCAATACCGTCAATTATGCGGCGGTTAAATTCTGGAAATCCCTGGGATTGACGCGCGTGATTTTGTCGCGCGAACTGTCGCTGGACGAAATCGAGGAAATCCGTCAGGAATGCCCGGACATGGAACTGGAAGTGTTCGTGCACGGCGCGCTGTGCATTGCCTATTCAGGTCGCTGCCTGCTGTCCGGCTACTTCAACCATCGCGATGCCAATCAGGGAACCTGCACCAATTCCTGCCGCTGGGATTACAAGATCGACAACGCGGAGGAAAACGGCGCGGGCGACATCCAGAAAATCGATTTTGATTTCGACAAGGCGCTGAGCCAATCCGCGCTGTCCGATTGCGGTGAACAAAAGCGTCATCCGATGGCCGATCGCGTCTATGTCATCGCCCGTCAGGATCATCCGAATGAGTTGATGCCGGTGATGGAGGATGAACACGGCACCTACATCATGAATTCCAAGGATCTGCGCGCGGTGGAACACGTCGAGCGCCTGGCCAAGATCGGCATTGATTCGCTCAAAGTCGAAGGGCGCACCAAGTCCATCTATTACGTCGCCCGCACCGCACAGGTGTATCGTCAGGCGATCGACGATGCGGTCTCGGGTCGTCCGTTCAATTACGGCCTGTTAGGTGCACTCGATGCGCTGGCCAATCGCGGCTATACCGACGGTTTTTATGAGCGCCACCACACGCATGAGCAGCAGAACTACATGCGCGGCCATTCTGAGAGTACGCGTCAGCAGTATGTGGGCGACATCGTGAGTTGCGCGGGAGGTTATGCCGAGATCGACGTCAAAAATCGTTTCTCCGTCGGTGACAGGCTGGAAATCATCCACCCTAATGGCAACCAGATCGTAGAGCTATCCGAGATGCGCGACAAAAAGGGCGAGATCATTTCCGTTGCACCGGGCAGCGGCCATCATGTGCAAATCCCGTTGCAGGGCGATTTATCAAAGGGCATGATCGCAAGGTTTTTATAGCGCAAACACGCGATACTTTTTTGGGCCAAGCTGCCAAATCTGTCTGGCAGCCTGTAAAATCCGGATGTCTTCATCAAAGGTGCCATCATGCCACGCCTATCAGCCCTTAAGAAGTATGCGCTATTTTTTTCCGTATTCCTTGTCTTGCTGCTGGCGTTAAGCTGGCAGCTGCTGCCCTGGATACTGCAGTCTCAGGCCGAAAAGTTCATCGCGGATAAGACTCGGCATCATTTGACAATGAGCCGCCCCGAGTTCAATCCTTTCCAGCTCAGCCTGCGTCTGTCCGGACTGCATCTGACCACGCCCGATGGCCAGCCTTTGCTCGGATTTCGCGAACTCATAGTCGATTTTTCTGCCAGTAGTCTTTATCGTGGCGCGCTGGTGTTCGATGCGATACGCCTGGATGGAATGGATGCAACCTTTAATGTATTGCCCGGCAGTAAACTTAACTGGTCGCCCTTTCTGGGGTCTTTCCAGAGCAAGGACAACAAGGCTGAATCTCCCGCGCCAAAATTTGATATCCACAAGCTGACCCTGTCAGGCACCCGCATCGACTTCTCCGACCACAGAATCAGCCCGGCCTTTACAACGGTGATAGCTCCTGCCGATCTCGACTTTACCGACTTTTCTTCCATGCCCGGCGACAAGGGCAAATACAGGTTTTCAGCCAGCACCACCTTAGGCGCAAAACTCATCTGGCAGGGCCAGACCAGTCTGGACAGCATGTCTTCGACCGGTGATTTCAAGCTCGACCATGTCAATCTGGCGGCCCTCTCTCCCTTATTGCAAGACAGCCATATCTTAAAGGGCGGCACCGCCAACTTAGCTTCAAATTATCGCATCAGCTATGACAAGGGCCACCTGGCTGGCGGCCTTGACCACTTGACTGCCAGCCTTAGCGGACTCGAGATAATTCAGCCCGGCGGCTCCGCTTTATCTATCAAATCCATACATGCACAGGGTGGCAGCTTCGATCTTGCAAGCAGCCGCATTTCGCTCGACGAAATCAAGGCAGCCGACAGCGCGCTGATGCTCAAGGACAAATCCCGTGTGATAGAACTCGGTCAACTGGGCGTTAAGAACATACACCTTGATCTCAGAAGCCGCCTTGCCGCGATAAAACAGCTTGAACTGGAAGGTGGCAGTATCGACATCAGCCGTGATGCAAAAGGACAGCTCAACCTGCTCAAAGCCTTCAGTAATCCTGCCGCAATCCATGCTAGCGGTCCGTCGTGGAAATATCACCTCGATCAACTTTCCCTGTCCGGGTTTGCCACACGATTCAGAGATGAAGCATCTTCAGCTCGGTTCGCCATTCAGGATATGGCTCTCGCGGTAGATAACATCAGCGATGACTTATCCGCAACGCTTCCGCTCAAAGCCTCTTTTAATTCTGCCGATGGCGGGCGTTTCGAGGCAGAGGGGAAGATAGCACCGGGTTTGCCTGATGCCAAACTTCATATCAAGCTTACCGACCTCGATTTGAAACCTGTTCAGCCCTATCTGTCCACACTGGCTCGGTTAAAAATCACCAGTGGAAAACTCTCTGCTGACGGGACCGCACATTACAACCCCAAGGCTGCCGGATTTAAAGGCGGTTTTTCCCTTACCGACCTCTTCATCAACGAGGCGGGTACCGATACGTTGTTCCTGTCGTGGAAGAAGCTAGCCAGCCGCTCTATTGAGGTTACTCAGTCCGCCCTTAATGTTGACGAGATCCTGCTGAACGGTCTGGACACTGCGCTGATCATCAACAAGGATAAGACGGTCAGTTTCAAGCGCATCCTGCTGCCCCCGTCTGTCTCCCCCAAGACGGCTGGTGCGCCTTTCGAAGTCAACATAGACCGGCTTCGCTTTACACGCGGCGAGATGGACTTTGCCGACTATTCCCTCGCCTTGCCTTTCGGTACCAGAATTCACGATCTGAAAGGCGTGATCACCGGCCTGTCTACTCGCCCTGATGCTTTGGGTCATGTGGAACTCGACGGTCAGGTCGATGAGTACGGCGTGGCTCGCGCGGTCGGCCAGATCGATCTAGCCGATCCTACCGATCTGATGGATATCAAGGTTGTATTTCGCAATATAGAAATGTCCAAGCTTACTCCTTATTCTGCCACCTTCGCCGGACGTAAGATCGCATCCGGCAAGCTATCGCTAGATCTTGAATACAAGATCAAGCAGCGCCAGCTGCAGGGCAAGAACCAGGTTGTCATGGATCAGCTGGTATTGGGGGACAAGGTTTCCAGTCCCGATGCCAAGGATCTGCCCCTGGACCTTGCCATCAGCATACTGCAGGATAGCGACGGTCGTATCGATCTTGGCCTGCCCGTATCAGGTAGCCTGGACGATCCTAAATTCAGCTACGGTAGCATCATATGGCAGGCAATATCCAACATCCTGACCAAGATAGCCACCGCACCCTTCCGTGCCCTGGGAGCTCTATTCGGCGGCGACGACAAGTTCGAGAACATCGTCTTCGAAGCTGGAAGCAGCCAGCTTTCACCTCCTGAACGTGAAAAGCTGGTTCAGTTAGCCAACGTGCTGACAAAGCGCCCCGCCTTGACGATTTCCATACAGGGCGTTCATAGCAATGCCGACAGGCTGGCTCTGCAGGATTTGCAGATGAGGCGCAGTGTGGCATCGCAAAGCAACCAGCATACCGAAGACGATCCCGGACCCTTGTCCGTACGCCAACCCAAGGTGCAAAATGCCATCGAAACTCTATTCTCCGACCAGTTCGGCGGCGGCGAGCTGGCTGCGATCAAGGACGGTTACCGGCAGGCCAATCCCGGTAAACTCACCGAGACCGTTTCCGGCAAACTGCTCTCGGGTCTTACCGGTTTATTTCGCCAGCAGCGCAAGTTGAGCGATAAGGAGATTAGCAGTCTGAAGGGGACTGATCTGCATACCGTGCTGTTTGAGCGGTTGAGAAGCGCTGTGCAGATCGATGATAAGCAGCTCCTTGCGCTTGCCGATGCGCGCGGTGTGGCAACTTTTGAAGGCTTGAAGAGCGCCGGCGTATCTTTGGAACGCCTGACTATAAAGTCATCAGAAAAGCTCACAACTGACGGACGGGATATACCGGTCAAACTGATATTGGGAACCAGCCGTTAACTCTGGGCCAATAAAAAAGCGACCCTAGGGTCGCTTTTTTATTGGCTGATGTAACGCTTACTTGATGATCGCGTTCAGTTCACCCTTGGCATAACGTGTAGCCATCGCATCCAGCGAGATAGGCTTGATCTTGCCAGCCTGACCTGCTGAACCGAAAGCTTCGTAACGCGCCTTGCAGATCGCCTTCATTGCAACTGTCGTTGCAGCAAGGAACTTGCGTGGATCGAAATCCTTAGGATTCTGAGCCAGGTAACGGCGTGTTGCGCCGGTAGATGCCATACGCAGATCGGTATCGATATTCACCTTGCGTACGCCGTGCTTGATGCCTTCGACGATCTCTTCAACTGGAACGCCGTAAGTCTGAGGCATTGCACCACCGAACTGGTTGATGACTTCCAGCCATTCCTGAGGAACGGATGAAGAACCGTGCATCACCAGATGGGTGTTAGGAATACGCGCGTGGATTTCCTTGATGCGGCTGATCGCCAGTGTGTCACCTGTAGGCGGCTTGGTGAACTTGTATGCGCCGTGTGAAGTGCCGATCGCGATCGCCAGTGCATCTACCTGAGTCAGCTTGACGAATTCTGCAGCTTCATCCGGATCTGTCAGCAGTTGGTCGTGGCTCAATACGCCTTCAGCGCCGTGGCCGTCTTCCTTCTCACCGTGACCGGATTCTAAAGAACCCAGGCAACCCAACTCGCCCTCAACGGATACGCCCACTGCGTGAGACATTTCAGCCACACGGCGTGAGATGTTGACGTTGTATTCGAACGAAGAAGGTGTCTTGCCGTCAGCCAGCAATGAACCGTCCATCATCACGCTTGAGAAACCGGAGCGGATTGCGTTGATACAAACAGCTTCGGATGCGCCGTGATCCTGATGCATTACGACGGGAATATGCGGGTACATTTCAACTGCTGCTTCGATCAGGTGACGCAGGAATGGTTCGCCTGCGTATTTGCGTGCACCGGCGGAGCCTTGCATGATGACCGGGCTGTTGCACTCGTCAGCCGCTTCCATGATCGCCTTGACCTGTTCGAGGTTGTTGACGTTGAATGCCGGCAAACCGTAACCGTTTTCGGCTGCGTGATCGAGAAGTTGACGCAATGATACTAATGCCATGTTTATCTCCTTTTTAGATTACAAACCATCCGCCCACAAGGGGCGGTATTACTTAAATGACGTTCTTGTGATGGTCGCCGATACGCACGATCTTCATGGTGTTGGTGTGGCCAGACTGACCGACCGCTTCGCCTACGGTGACCACGATCAGATCGCCATCCTGAACACAGCCCATTTCCAGCAGCTTATGCTCGGCGTCGATCAGTTCCTGCGCCGTATTTTTTACATCTCGGGTCGGGAACAGCACCGGATGCACGCCGCTGAACAAGGTCACCTTGGTCAGAGTAGCCTGAACCGGAGTTAGTGCAAAAATCGGCACCCCGGCATTCATGCGCGACATCCACAATGCGGTCGATCCGGATTGAGTCAGCGCCACAATGGCCTTGACCTTGAAATGCGAAGCCGCAAACAACGCCGACATCGCGATAGACTGGTCGATGCGGGTAAATTTGTGTGTAGATGAACGCTGTTCAACCGCATGGTCATCGACCTGATGTTCTGCGTTCAGACAAATGCGAGACATCGCTTCTATGGTTTCTACAGGATAGTCACCCACTGCAGTTTCAGCGGACAACATCACCGCATCGGTGCCATCCAGTACCGCATTGGCCACGTCTGATACTTCTGCACGGGTCGGAATCGGATTGGTGATCATCGACTCCATCATCTGGGTGGCCGTGATCACCAGGCGATTCTTGGCGCGTGCCATCTTGATCATGCGTTTTTGCAAACCCGGAACCGCGGCATCGCCAACCTCTACGCTCAAATCACCGCGTGCCACCATGATGGCATCAGAAGCATCGATGATGTCTGCCAGTGCAGGAATCGCTTCGGCGCGTTCTATCTTGGCCATCAGCATGCTCTGACCGCCCGCTTCGTGCATCAACTTGCGCGCAAAACGCATGTCGTCGCCGCTGCGCGGGAAGGAAATCGCAAGATAGTCAGCCTTGATCAGCGCCGCTGTCTTGATATCCTCCATGTCCTTCTCGGTTAAAGCCGGTGCTGTCAGACCGCCGCCTTTGCGATTAATGCCCTTGTTATTGGACAGCACACCGCCGCGTACCACCTTGCAAATGACCTTGGCTCCCTGAACCTCGACCACATCGAATTCAAGCATGCCGTCGTTGAGCAGCAATACCGAGCCCTGACTCACGTCATTTGGCAATTCCTTGTAGTCCAGACCCACGCACTGCTGATTTCCCTTGCCTTCGAGTTCCGCATCCAAAATGAAAATATCGCCCTTGTTCAGCACGATCTTGTCGTTTTCGAATTTTCCGACGCGTATCTTAGGGCCTTGCAAATCGGCCAAAATACCCACGGTGCGGCCAACGGCCAGAGCCGCAGCGCGTACTACTTCTGCTCGCTTGACATGATCGGCAGCCGACCCGTGTGAAAAGTTCATCCGTACCAGGTCTACCCCGGCCCGTATCATCTCTTCCAGGACTTTTTGATCGTTAGAGGCGGGCCCCAACGTTGCAACTATTTTGGTTCTACGCAGCATATGTACCCTAATATTATTTGGCTCGTAGCTAGTAGCAAATCTTTCCGGCTACTAGCTACGAGCTACTTGCTATTTCTTAGCACGTTCTTCCAGAATCGCAACGGCAGGCAGTGTTTTGCCTTCGAGGAATTCCAGGAATGCACCGCCAGCGGTGGAGATATATGACACTTTGTCGAAGATGTCGTATTTCTGAATCGCCGCGATCGTGTCGCCGCCGCCAGCCAGAGTGAAGGCCTTGGTGTTTGCAATCGCATTGGCAATTGCCTTGGTGCCTTCGCCAAACTGATCGAATTCAAACACACCTACCGGACCATTCCATACTACCGTACCTGCATTCATGATGATGTCGCAGATTTCCTGAGCGGACTTAGGACCGATATCGAAAATCATGTCCTCGTCGGCTACATCGTTCGCATCTTTCAGGATCGCAGGTGTATTCTCATTGCCCGGAACAAACGGTGCTGCCGTACCGATTACGACATCCTTTGCGATAGGAATGATCGCACCGCGAGCCGTCATCTTGGCGATCAAGGCTTGTGCAGTCGGAACCAGATCGTTCTCGCACAAAGACTTGCCGACCGGATGTCCGGTTGCTTTTAAGAAGGTGTTGGCAATACCGCCGCCAACCACCAGCTGTTCGCATTTTTCAGAGAGCGATTCCAGCACCGTGAGCTTAGTCGAAACCTTGGAACCGCCGACAATCGCAACCATGGGACGTGCGGGGGAGAGCAGTGCCTTGGACAATGCTTCCAGCTCTTCGGTCAGCAAAATACCTGCAGCTGCGACCGGCGCGAATTTTGCCACGCCATGAGTCGATGCTTCAGCACGGTGCGCAGTACCGAATGCGTCCATGACGAATACGTCGCACAGAGCCGCATATTTCTTCGCCAGTTCGTCGGTGCTCTTCTTTTCGCCCTTGTTGAAACGGCAATTTTCCAGCAATACCAGTTCGCCTTCGGCAACATCAAATCCGCCGTCAGTCCAATCCTTGATCAGGCGAACAGGCTTATTCAATTTGTCAGCGATACAATCTGCAACCGGCTTGAGTGAATTTTCTTCCGAATACTCGCCTTCGGTCGGACGACCGAGATGCGATGTCACCATGACGCGTGCGCCGGCCGCGATTGCGGCATTGATGGTGGACATGGAAGCGGTGATACGGGCATCGGAGGTTACTTTGCCGTCTTTAACGGGCACATTCAAATCTGAACGGATCAGGACGCGTAGGCCCTTGAGATCCAGATCGGTCATTTTAATTACGGACATTTTTTTCCCTTTTGGCTTATAACTATAAAGGCAAAAGGGCTGGCACCAGCCAGCCCCTTGTGGAACATATTACGCGATGTGACGAACCAGACGCATCAGGTTGCAGGTGTAACCGTATTCATTGTCATACCATGCGACCACCTTAACGAAGGTCGAGTCGAGCGCAATGCCTGCTTCCGAGTCGAAAATCGAAGGCTGAGGGCAGCCACGGAAGTCGGTGGACACCACCTTCTCGGACGTAAAGCCCAGTACACCCTTCAGAGGACCTTCTTCGGATGCGGCCTTCATCGCGGCAACGATTTGATCGTAAGTCGCTTCCTTGTTCAGCTCAACGGTCAGATCCACTACAGACACGTCGGATGTCGGTACGCGGAAAGCCATACCTGTCAACTTGCCCTTCAGAGCTGGCAATACTACGCCAACAGCTTTAGCAGCACCGGTTGAGGAAGGAATGATGTTTTCCAGAATACCGCGGCCGCCGCGCCAATCCTTCATGGATGGACCGTCAACGGTCTTCTGTGTTGCTGTCGCTGCATGCACGGTTGTCATCAGACCGCGCTTGATACCGAAGTTGTCGTTCAGTACCTTGGCGACTGGTGCCAGGCCATTGGTTGTGCAGGATGCTGCGGATACGATCGCCTCGCCCTTGTAGGTCTCATGGTTAACGCCGTAGACGAACATCGGTGTTGTGTCTTTGCAAGGAGCTGACATGACCACCTTCTTCGCGCCGGCCTGGATATGCTTCTGGCAGCTTGCGTCGTCCAGGAAGAAACCGGTACATTCGATTACGATGTCTACACCCGCTTCATTCCACTTCAGGTTTGCAGGGTCGCGCTCTGCAGTCAGGCGGATGGTCTTGCCGTTTACAACCAGATTGCTGCCGTCTACGCCCACATCGCCATTGAAACGGCCGTGTACGGAGTCATACTTCAACATGTAAGCCAGGTAATCCGGCTCGAGCAAGTCATTGATTGCAACTACTTCGATTTCAGGAAAATCCTTGGCTGCTGCGCGAAATACCATACGACCGATACGACCAAATCCATTGATACCAACTTTAATTGCCATGTTTTCTCTCCTGTTTTAGTTATTTAAAATCGTCTTGCAGTCTTGCAAAATTTTCAGGCAGGCTGCGCCTAGCGCAGCCCCTGTATATTACAGAACGCCCTTAACGGCCTTCACAACATTGTCCACAGTAAAGCCGAAGTGCTTGAACAGTTCAGGTGCAGGAGCGGACTCACCGAAGCAATCCATACCGACTACTGCGCCTTCCAGACCAACGTACTTGTACCAACCACCGGTAACACCCGCTTCAACGGCAACGCGGTTGATGCCCTTGGGCAATACGCTGTCCTTGTAAGCCTGATCCTGCTTGTCGAACACATTGGTCGAAGGCATGGAAACTACGCGTACATTGACGCCTTCCGCTGCCAGTGCTTTTTGCGCATCCAGTGCCAGCGACACTTCGGAACCGGTTGCGATGATCACAGCCACAGGCTTGCCGTCAGCCGCTTCAGACAGAATGTAAGCGCCCTTGCGGATCGCAGCGATCTGAGCTTCGTCGCGCTTCTGGAACGCCAGGTTCTGACGACTGAAGATCAGGCTGGATGGACCGTCCGTACGTTCTACTGCTGCAACCCATGCGACGATGGATTCAACGGTGTCGCATGGACGCCATGTTTCCATGTTAGGGATATGACGCAGCGTTGCAGTCTGCTCAACTGGCTGGTGAGTCGGGCCGTCTTCGCCCAGACCGATGGAGTCATGGGTGAATACATAGATAACGCGCTGCTTCATCAGTGCGGACATACGCAACGCATTGCGCGCATATTCCGAGAACATCAGGAAGGTGCCGCCAAATGGCAGCAAACCGCCGTGCAGTGCCATACCGTTCATGATGTGCGACATGCCGAATTCACGCACGCCGTAGCTGATGTAGTTGCCGGTAGTCTTGCCGTGTACGTGCTTGCAGCCTGTCCAGTTGGTCAGGTTGGAGCCGGTCAGATCGGCCGAACCGCCCAGGAACTCAGGCAGCGCAGGAGCCAGCGCATTGATCGCATTTTGCGAGGCCTTACGAGTCGCAATGGTTTCGCCCTTGGCATTGGTTGCAGCGATTGCCGCCGCTGCGTGTTCCGCCCAGTTGGCTGGCAACTCGTTGTTGGTACGGCGCTTAAATTCCGCGGCTTCTGCAGGATAGGCGGCCGCGTATTCTGCAAACTTGTTGTTCCACAGCTTTTCCAGGCCCTCGCCCTTGGTGCGAGCATCCCATGCTTCATAAACATGAGTTGGGATTTCGAACGGGGCATAAGGCCAGTTGATATGCGCGCGGGTAGCCGCGACTTCAGCTGCGCCCAGAGCCGCGCCGTGCACGTCGTGCGTGCCTTCCTTGTTTGGAGAACCGGCACCGATCACGGTCTTGCAGCAGATCAAAGATGGCTTGTCGGTTACCGCCTTGGCAGCTTCGATAGCGGCATTGATCGCTTCAGGATCGTGGCCTTCAACGTTGGCGACTACGTGCCAGCCGTAGGCTTCGAAACGCTTTGCGGTGTCATCGGTGAACCAGCCGTTGGTGTGGCCGTCGATCGAGATCTCGTTGTCGTCCCAGAATGCAGTCAACTTGCCCAAGCCCCAGGTACCGGCCAGCGCGCAGGCTTCGTGGGAGATGCCTTCCATCATGCAGCCGTCGCCCA
>CAYPIG010000001.1:97225-106652 GCA_964410705.1 uncultured Gallionella sp. | reverse complement strand
TAACCCACATAACCGGGAGGCGCACCGATCAGACGCGCGACCGAGTGTTTCTCCATGTATTCGGACATGTCGATGCGGATCAGATGATCTTCCGAGTCGAACATGAAGCCCGCCAGCGCCTTGCATAGCTCGGTCTTGCCAACCCCGGTAGGCCCCAGAAACAGGAAGGAGCCGTAAGGTTTATTGGGATCGGATAAACCGGAGCGCGAGCGGCGGATCGCGTCCGACACCAGTCTCACCGCCTCGTCCTGCCCCACCACGCGCTCATGCAGCTTGTCTTCCATCTTCAAAAGCTTGTCGCGCTCGCCCGTCATCATCTTGGACACCGGAATGCCGGTGGCTCGGCTGACCACTTCGGCGATTTCCTCGGCCCCCACCTGAGTGCGCAACAGCCGGTTTTTAGGCTTGTCGCCGCGCTCCTCGGCATGAGCGGCCTCTTTGAGTTTAGCCTCCAGTTGCGGCAACTGGCCGTATTGCAGTTCGGCGACCTTATCCAGACGACCTTCCCTTTGCAGCCTGACGATCTCGGCGCGCACCCGGTCGATCTCTTCCTTGAGGTTAGCGGTGCCTTGCGCCGCGCCCTTCTCGGACTTCCAGATTTCCTCCAGATCGGCATATTCGCGACTCAATTTGGCGATTTCTTCCTCGATCAGCGCGTGGCGCTTCCTGGAACCCTCATCCTTTTCCTTCTTCACCGCTTCGCGCTCGATTTTCAGCTGGATCAGGCGGCGGTCGAGCTTGTCCATCACCTCGGGTTTGGAGTCTATCTCCATCTTCACACGCGAGGCGGCCTCGTCGATCAGGTCGATCGCCTTGTCAGGCAGGAAGCGGTCGGTGATATAGCGATTGGAGAGCTCCGCCGCTGCGACGATGGCAGGATCGGTGATATCGACACCGTGATGCAGCTCGTAACGCTCCTGCAAGCCGCGCAGGATGGCGATGGTCGATTCGACCTAAGGTTCATCGACCAGCACCTTCTGGAAACGGCGTTCCAGCGCCGCATCCTTCTCGATGTATTTACGGTATTCATCCAGCGTAGTCGCCCCCACGCAGTGCAGCTCGCCGCGCGCCAGCGCCGGTTTCAGCATATTGCCCGCATCCATCGCCCCCTCGGCTTTTCCCGCCCCCACCATGGTGTGCAGCTCGTCGATGAACACGATGGTCTGGCCTTCGTCCTGTGCCAGCTCTTTCAACACGTTTTTCAGGCGCTCCTCGAATTCGCCGCGATACTTCGCCCCTGCCAGCAGCGCTGCCATATCCAGACTCAGTACCTTTTTATTCTTGAGAGACTCGGGCACCTCGCCGTTGACGATGCGCTGCGCCAGCCCCTCGACGATGGCGGTCTTGCCCACGCCGGGTTCGCCGATCAGCACCGGATTGTTCTTGGTGCGGCGCTGCAGCACCTGAATGGCGCGGCGAATTTCGTCGTCCCGTCCGATCACAGGATCGAGCTTGCCAGCCCTTGCCCGCTCGGTCAGATCGACGGTATATTTTTTCAAAGACTCACGCTGCCCTTCGGCTTCCTGAGAGCCCACCGACTCGCCGCCGCGCACCGCATTGATTGCGGATTCAAGCGGCGCGCGCGTCACGCCGTGGCTCTTGAGCAATCGCCCGGTCTCACCCTTGTCTGCTGTGGCTGCCAGCAAAAACATCTCGCTGGCGATGAACTGATCGCCGCGCTTTTGCGCCTCCTTGTCAGTCAGATTGAATAAGTTGCCAAGATCGCGCCCGACCTGAACTTCGCCGCCATGTCCCTCTACTTTGGGCAGACGCGATAGCGCATCGTTTAACGCCGTCTTTAACGCATTGACGTTGCCGCCCGCGCGCGCCAGCAGGGATGCCGCGCCGCTGTCGAAATCGTTCAGCATCGCAAGCAACAGATGCTGCGGCTCTATGTATTGATTATCTGCCCCCACCGCCAGACTTTGGGCATCGGTCAGGGCCTGCTGCAACTTGGTCGTGAATTTGTCGAAACGCATGCTTGCACTCCTTTATGGTGGTATTCGAATGCAACTCAAATGGGGCGAGGGATGAAGAATTTCAAGTCTGCGCTTATACTACGCTTTATTCAAAGCCGAGAGTTAAACCGTGAGCACACCCGATCTTAATTATTTCATCCGTCAAAATGTCCTCCAGTCGCTGACCGAGGACATCGCCAGCGGCGATCTGACCGTACAGCTGCTGCCCGAACTTCAGGCGGCACAGGCTCAGGTCATCACCCGTCAGAGCGGAATACTCTGCGGCACCCGCTGGTTTAACGAATGTTTTTTGACACTCGACCCTGAATGCAAAATAAACTGGCAGGTCAAAGACGGCGACGCCATCCGCCCAGGGCAGACGCTGTGCACGATAGAAGGCCGGGCTCGCGCGCTGCTCACCGCCGAGCGCAGCGCCCTGAATTTATTGCAAACCTTATCGGCAACGGCCAGCCGAACCCGGCGCTATGTAGAGGCGGTTGAAGGCCTGCCGGTGAAAATCATGGACACCCGCAAGACGCTGCCCGGACTGCGCCATGCGCAAAAATACGCGGTAAAAACAGGCGGCGGCCACAATCAGCGCGTCGGACTTTACGACGGGATCCTGATCAAGGAAAACCACATCGCGGCGGCGGGCGGCATCAAAGCCGTGCTGGATGCGGCATTCAAACTGGCACCGACTGGCGTTCCGGTGCAGATCGAGGTGGAAAACTGGATGCAGCTGGACGAAGCACTGGAGGCGGGAGCCAAGCTGATCTTGCTCGACAACTTCGATCTGGAAGCGCTCTGCTCCGCCGTTAAACACACCGATGGCCGCGCGGAGCTGGAAGCCTCGGGAGGTATCACGCTTGCCGGTTTAAGAGAAGTTGCCGAAACCGGCGTGGATCGCATCTCCATCGGCGCGCTCACCAAGGATATCGAAGCGCTGGATCTGTCGATGAGGATAAGCAAGTGATAATTGATAACTGATAATTGACAATTAACAACTGTCCATTTTTTGGAGGCTACCATGACCGAATCGCTGCATATCGTCTGCCCGTCTTGTGACGGGATAAATCGAGTCCCCTCGGATAAACTTACCGCAAATCCGGTCTGCGGCAAATGCAAATCTCCCCTGTTCAACGCGCATCCGGTTGAACTCAATACGGAAAATTTCAGCCGTCACATCGAACGCAGCGAAATTCCGGTGCTGGTGGACTTCTGGGCTCCCTGGTGCGGTCCTTGCAAGATGATGGCGCCTTCCTTCGTCAAGGCCGCCGCTCAACTGGAACCTCATATGCGTCTTGCCAAACTCGACACCGAACAGGCTCAGGAGCTGGCAGGCCGTTACAACATCCGCAGCATTCCCACGCTCGCGCTGTTCAAAAACGGACATGAGATCGCGCGCCAGGCGGGGGCGATGGATGTGTCCGGCATCGTGCAATGGGCGCGCAGCAAAGCTTGAGACGAAAAAAGGCCGACTTTAAGTCGGCCTTTTTATTTGGTCAGCGTGAGAAGATTAGAGCTTCCTAATCGTAGCGCTATATATAGCCATGTGCCCCCTGTAGCCCCTTAAATATAAGGATCGCGCAGCATGGATAAACATAGACTGAAACAGCCACCAGAACTAAACAGTTTTCCCCAACCTATCATTCTGCGCCTTGTCGAATAACTTTCGAGAGGAATGTTTGCCATCATCGTGGGGAATGATGCAGTCAGCATCAAATCTTGATTTTCAATCCTGCCTGTTTCAGTATTTCATTGGCTAGATGCCGAGATATAATTGTTACAGCGACAGGAAACTTCCTGCCGTTGACTGGGTTGTGCCACATTTCGTGACTTCCCTTTCCCTGGCGGACTAAAGTACAGCCATGATCCAGCAATATTTTACGCAGTTGCGCATAGTAGCCGCTACCCATGCGTTACAAGGCCAAGCGTTGTTCATCTGCAGATTGGATAAACTCAAAGTTGAAGCGCAGGGATTTTGGATCGATACTCAAGCCGTTAGCTTCAATGATGTCAGGAGCAATCTCCCATACACGATCGGTCAGCGCCTCGAAGGTTTTAGCTTCAGTGGCAAGAAACAGCGCGTCACATGCCGCCACCCACATCCCGCTTTCGTCGTCACGAGTAACATTTACAGTGAGCGGCTTTATAAAGGCAATGACATTGCTCATTCTCTATTGTTCCTTCAAAAGTTATGGCGCGGATTATGCACTTTCACATTGCGGTTGCGCAATATCTCTGCTTTGGCGTATACCCTGCGCAAGTGCTTAGAAACACGATTACATCAGCGGAAATCACACAGAAATAGTGAATTTTTACGTCCTTCCTTATGGCCGAGTGGTGGCATCTATACAAGACCCGCAAAGGTCGAGTTAAATAGCCGAACTATCGAAGTGCTGTGCAGACAAAAGCTATACACATTTTTGAAAGGCCGCTCTATTTTTGAAAATCCGGTTACAGAAATGCGATATGCGTCAGAGCGACCTTTGCGGCAAAGCCACTGGCATCCAACCCTAAAGGCTATCGGCCTTCGTGAACGTGTTATTACCAGACACGATACACCGATGCGACCATGGCGCTGATGAGCGGAATAGTGGGTATCAAAGCTATCAGGCCATGCGAATATGACCATGCTGATGACGGTTTATGTCAAGGATATACGGCGCTGATAAGTCAGTTGAGCGCAATAAAATCGACTCACCTTTCAATCAGACCGCCACTACATTGACACCAGATTCACAAAACACCCTGCGAACCCTATAAATACTGGTCAGCGTGAGAAGATTCGAACTTCCGACCCCTACCACCCCAAGGTAGTGCGCTACCAGGCTGCGCTACACGCTGAAGTTGGGGATTATAACAGAGCGGACGAAAAACGTCAGCTTTTTACGCCGCGAGCAGCGCGATGATGTCGCGCAGCTCACGGCGGATGGCGGCGGTGTCGACTTCCATCGCCTGCAACGGCGCTATGACCTCCTGAACCTCAAGCGACTCCTGCACGCCGGATGCACGCCCGCCGTCGAGCCGGTTGCGCGCCCCGCTGATGGTAAATCCCTGCTCATACAGCAATTCACGGATGCGCCGGATCAGCACCACTTCATGATGCTGATAATAACGGCGATTTCCGCTGCGCTTGACGGGATTGAGCTGGGTAAACTCCTGCTCCCAGTAACGCAGCACATGCGCCTTCACCCCGCACAACTCGCTGACTTCACCGATGGTGAAATAGCGCTTGGCCGGGATGGGCGGGAGTTGCGAATTAGGCGTATGGGGTTCCATGATACGTCTTCTCTACCAGGGTCTTGAGCTTCTGACTGGGGTGAAACGTCACCACACGCCGCGCCGAAATCGGAATTTCAATCCCGGTCTTGGGATTGCGGCCGGGACGCTGAGGCTTGTCGCGCAGTTGAAAATTGCCGAAACCGGAAAGTTTCACACTCTCCCCCTGTTCGAGCTGAACGCGAATTTCCTCGAAAAAGGCTTCCACCATATCCTTGGCTTCGCGCTTGTTCAGTCCCACTTTTGCGAACAGCAAATCCGCCAGTTCCGCTTTTGTCAATGTTGTTATCATCATTAATTCCCTTACATGCGCAACTGCGCACCCTGCCTGTTCAATACATCCACCAGCATTGCCATGCCAGGTTCTATTTCGGCATCGGTCAAAGTTTTTTGAGTATCTTGTAACGACACGCGGAATGCAAGGCTTTTTTTGCCGTTCTCCACCCCGCGACCGCGATAAACGTCGAATAGAACCACCTGCTGCACATGAGGCGCACCCGATTGCAGCATGGCATCGATCAGAGTCTGCACGCCGACAGACTCGTCGACCAGCACCGCCAGATCGCGTCGCACCGGCAAAAATTTCGCAATCTCAGAAGATTGTGGCACCACACTCACGGTCAGCGCATCCGTTTCGAGCTCGAACCACACCGCAGACTGGGGCATATCGTAAGCCTGCAGCCAGCGCGGATGCAACTCGCCTAACCATCCTATCGCCTTGCCGCCAGCTTCTATCCTTGCCGAGCGGCCCGGATGCAGCGCCGCGTGACCGGCCGCTACAAAACGCAGAACCCCGGGCGCAAACAGCGCTTCGATATCCGCCTTGACGTCATAAAAATCGACACCTCTGTCGTCCGCGCCCCATTGCTCAGGGACCACCGCACCATATGCGATACCGGACAGACGCTGGGTTTGCACATAGTTGCCCTCATGTTGGGCAAAACAGGCACCCGCCTCAAACAAACGCACGCGGGACTGTTTACGGTTCAGATTGAAGCGCAGGGCGCCGACCAGACCGCCGATCAGACTGCTGCGCATCACCGACATGTTGCTGGCGATCGGATTTTGCAGTCCGACCGGATCTTGATTGCCGCACAGATCGCGTTCGGTCTGCTCATCGACAAAGGCGTAACTTACGATCTCCTGATAGTCGCGTGCGACCAGCAACTGCTGAACGCGGCTCAAAGGGCGCTGCAATTCGCTGTAAGGCAGCATGGTGAGGGCAGCCCTGGGAGGCAGCGCAGGGATATTGTCATAGCCGTGCAGTCTCGCGATTTCTTCGATCAGATCCGATTCGATGGAAAGATCGAAGCGAAAACTTGGTGGCACAACGCAGAAATCAACATCGCCTTTCACGTTTGTCCCCTCCCCTGCTTGCGGGGGAGGGTTAGAGTGGGGGAGAACTGTGAACGGAAGTTGCAGACGATTCAACAAGTCTGCGATCTGCCCGCATTCTAGAGTGATACCCAGCACGCGCGCCACCCGCGAGGTGCGCAAGGCTATCGGCGCACGCACAGGCATGCTGCCTGCAACCTCGGTGATTTCGCCCGCATGGCCGCCGCAGATTTGTAGCAGCAACTGAGTTGCGCGCTCCAGCGCCATCCGGGTCGAGGAAAAATCCACCCCGCGCTCGAAACGGAACGAAGAGTCGGTGGCAAGACCGAAGCGGCGCGCACGGCCTGCAATGGCGTCGGGATGGAAGAAGGCCGATTCCAGAAATACGTCACGGCAGTCCGTCTCAACCCCCTGCCCGCCCATGATGCCGGCCAGCGCCAGCGCCTGCGCATCGTCTGCGATCACCAGCACATCCTCATCCAGCACCACCGACTGACCGCCCAGCAGGGTCAGCGCCTCATCCTTGCGGGCCGGGCGCACCGCGATGCCGCCGGACAACTTCGCCGCATCGAAGGCGTGCATCGGCTGGCCCAGCTCCATCATCACGTAATTGGTGATATCCACCACCGCATTGATCAAACGCAGCCCGCTGCGCTCCAGACGGCGCTGCATCCAGACCGGCGTTGCCGCCGCGGCATTTACGCCTTTGACAAGTCTGCCGCAATAAAGCGGACAGGACGCCTGATCTTCAACTGTTACGCTCAACTTATCGCTCAGTGTAACAGCCTGTGCTTCAGCCGCTACAGGCTTGAATTCAACGCCGGTCAGAGCCGCAACTTCGCGCGCGATGCCCTTGATCCCCGAACAGTCGCTGCGATTGGGCGTGAGTTTTAACGTAAAGAGCTTGTCGTCCAGATCCAGATATTCCCGCACCGACTGACCGACTGGCGCATCGGCGGGAAAAACCCACAACCCATCGCTCTCGGTGGCCAGCCCCAGCTCCACCGCAGAGCAGAGCATGCCGAACGAAGCAATGCCGCGCACCTTGGCCTGCTTGATCCTAAAATCCCCCGGCAGCACCGCGCCTATGCGCGCGCAAGGAACCTTTAAACCCGCGGCCACATTGGCAGCCCCGCACACTATGGTCAGAGGCTGCGCCTCACCCACGTTCACCTGGCACACGTTGAGCCGGTCCGCATCGGGATGTTTTTCGACCGACAGCACTTGAGCTACGACAACATTATTGAATGCGGGCGCAACCGGTGCCAGATCCTCTACTTCCAGCCCCGCCATCGTCAGCAGGTGACCGAGTTCGTCGCTTGAAAGATCCGGATTGACCCAGCTTCTTAACCAGTTTTCAGAAAATTTCATGGCTGTTTACTTAATTGAATTGTTTCAAAAAGCGCAGATCGCTCTCATAGAACTGCCGCAGATCGCTCACACCGTAGCGCAACATCGCTAGGCGTTCCACGCCCAGACCGAATGCGAAACCCAGATATTTTTCGCTGTCGATATTCACGTGTTTCAAGACATTGGGATGCACCATGCCGCAGCCGCCGATTTCCAGCCAGCCGCCCCTCCAGCTCATGTCCATCTCGGCCGAAGGCTCGGTAAACGGGAAGAAGGAGGGACGGAATCGCACCTTTAAATCGTCCTGTTCGAAAAAGCGCTGCAAAAAGTCCTGCACCACGCCTTTGAGGTTGGCAAAACTCACCTGCTCGTCCACCCACAGGCCTTCGACCTGATGAAACATCGGCGAGTGCGTGGCATCGGAATCGACGCGATACACGCGCCCCGGCGAAATGATCTTCAGAGGCGGCTGATTGGCCTCCATGTAGCGCACCTGAACCGGCGAGGTGTGCGTGCGCAGCACATGCTCGGGATCGATGTAAAAAGTGTCGTGCATCGCGCGAGCCGGGTGATTTTCCGGGATGTTCAGCGCGGTAAAATTGTAAAAATCGTGTTCGATCTCTGGCCCGGATGAAACGGCGAATCCCAGAGAGTGAAAAAGGTGCTCGATGCGATGCAAGGTGCGCGTGACCGGATGCAGACCTCCGGTCCCCATACCGCGCCCGGGCAGAGTCACATCCAGGGATTCGGCGGCCAGTTTCGCTTCCAGCTTAGCCTGAGCCAGCGCATCGCGGCGTGCTTGCAGCGCGGCTTCGATCGCCTGTTTGACCTGATTGATGCGCGCACCGGCTGCCGGGCGCTCCTCGTTGGATAATTTCCCCAGACCCTTGAGCAAGGCGGTCAGCGCACCTTCTTTGCCCAGATATCTTGCCTTGACCTGCTCCAGCTCAGCCTCTTCGCTGATAAGCGCGAACTGAGTTAAAGCCTGTTCCTGAATTTGTTGAAGCTGTTCCATAACACCATCCACTCAACGAAAAAAAGGGGGCGATTAGCCCCCCTTTTAATTACGCAAAACCGCCAGGCTATGCGGCGAGACTGGCGCGAGCCTGAACTACGAACTGTTCAAAAGCTGCCTTGTCGAAAATCGCGATATCAGACAATACCTTGCGGTCGATCTGGATGTCGGCTTTCTTCAGGCCGTTCATGAACACGCTGTAGGGCATTCCGAATTCACGTGCTGCAGCATTGATACGCGCAATCCACAGTGTGCGGAACTGGCGCTTCTTCTGACGACGATCGCGGTAGGCATATTGCCCCGCCTTCATCACCGCCTGCTTGGCTACACGGTATACATTCTTGCGGCGACCGCGATAACCCTTGGCCTTGGCTAACAGTTTCTTTTGCGTTTCACGGGCTACGACCCCACTGTTTACCCTTTGCATTTTCTACCCCTTACGCGTATGGCCCCATGCGCCGAACCCCCTCCTGAATGGTTGAATGAA
>CAYPIG010000001.1:0-97215 GCA_964410705.1 uncultured Gallionella sp. | reverse complement strand
TATAACCCTTGGCATTATCTAAAAGTTTATGTTGCTTTGTGAAGGCTACGTGCAAATTCTTTATGCTTGCCAATTTCATCGCCTTACGCTAATGTCCGCATGCGACGAACCGCTGCTGTATTGGTTGAGTGAACTTCCGCAGTACCACGCAGCTGACGTTTAGTCTTGGTCGTCTTTGAAGTCAGGATGTGGCGTTTGAACGCACATGCGCGCTTGATGCTGCCGCCTGCACGTACGACGAAGCGTTTTTTTGCTCCGCTTTTGGTTTTCATCTTAGGCATAACTGCTCCTTAAGTTATGGTGGGAGGTGTTTTCCACTGTGGAAAAGCTTGATTACCCATACACCACTTATTTTCGGGGATCTTTGTACTACCTCTTCCTGACCGGCCCCTGCTGTCAGAAAGACAAAATCAGCTTCTAGTCATTAGTTACTAGCGTCTAGCGTCTAACGTCTGCTTTTCTATTATTTCTTCGCCGCCTTAGGAGACAGTACCATCACCATCTGACGGCCTTCCATCTTGGGAAACTGCTCGACTACCGCATATTCTTCCAGATCGTCGCGGACGCGCTGAATCAGGCGCATACCGATTTCCTGATGGGCCATCTCACGACCGCGAAAACGCAGCGTGATCTTGGTTTTGTCGCCGTCCAGCAAAAACTTGGTCAGGTTGCGCAACTTGATGTTGTAATCGCCATCGTCGGTACCGGGACGAAACTTGATTTCCTTGACCTGAACCTGTTTTTGTTTGAGCTTGGCTTCGTGCTGCTTCTTGCTCTCGGCGTATTTGAACTTACCGAAATCCATGATGCGGCAAACCGGCGGGTCCGCCATAGGCGAAATTTCCACCAGATCCAGCTCTGCTTCACCTGCCAGACGCAGAGCTTCCGCGCTGGACACGATCCCTAAGGGTTCTTTATCGGCTCCAATGAGTCGCACCTGAGGTGCGGTAATCATTTCATTGAGGCGCTGTAATTTATTCTGTGCTATTGGAATGTCTCCGTATGAAAAATTAAACCGTGCTGCCCGATTGGATTTCAGCCTTGAAACGCTCGACTAACGCATCGATCGTCATCTGTCCGAGATCTTCACCACTACGGGTACGCACGGCAATCAGCCTTCCAGACACTTCCTTATCGCCAACGATCAGCTGATAAGGCAATTTCTGCAAGCTATGTTCGCGGATTTTATAGGTAATCTTCTCATTGCGCAAATCCAATTGCACTCTGATGCCCGCTTTGGCCAGTATTTGGCCGATTTCACGCGCATATTCCTCCTGCGCCTGCGAAATATTCATCAGCACCACCTGCACCGGAGAGAGCCACAACGGAAAGGCGCCGGCGTGGTGCTCGATCAATATGCCGATGAAGCGCTCCATGGAACCCAGGATCGCGCGGTGCAGCATGACAGGCGGTTTGCGTGCATTATCCTCATCGACAAACTCCGCACCCAGTCGCACCGGCAGATTAAAGTCCAGCTGTATGGTGCCGCACTGCCACATGCGATCCAGACTGTCTTTCAAGGTAAATTCGACCTTCGGGCCGTAGAACGCGCCCTCACCCGGCTGAATCTCGTAATCCAGATTATTCTGCTTCAATGCAGCGGCCAGACCCGCTTCCGCCTTATCCCAGGTCTCGTCGGAACCCACGCGCTTTTCAGGGCGGGTGGAGAGCTTGACGATCACGTTATCAAAACCGAAGTCGCGATACACCTCGTTGAGCATCACGATGAAGTTCGACACTTCGGATTCGACCTGAGCCTCGGTACAGAAGATGTGCGCATCATCCTGAGTAAAACCGCGCACCCGCATCAGGCCGTGCAAGGAACCCGAGGACTCGTTGCGATGGCAGGAGCCGAATTCGGCCAGGCGCAGCGGCAGATCGCGGTAGCTGTGCAGGCCGTGGTTGTAAATCTGCACATGCCCTGGGCAGTTCATGGGTTTGACCGCATAGTCGCGATTTTCAGATGAAGTGGTGAACATGTTGTCGCGGTAGTTTTCCCAGTGACCGGACTTTTCCCACAGCGTCTTGTCCATGATGGCGGGCGTGCGCACCTCCTGATAGTCGTGCGCGCGGAACTTGGCCCGCATGTACTGCTCAACGGCCTGCCACAGCGTCCAGCCTTTCGGATGCCAGAACACCATGCCCGGCATGGTTTCCTGCATGTGAAACAGGTCCAGATGTTTGCCCAGTTTGCGGTGATCGCGTTTCTCGGCTTCTTCAAGGCGATGCAGATAAGATTCCAGCTCTTCCTTTTTCGCCCAGGCAGTGCCGTAGATGCGCTGCAGCATCTCGTTTTTGGAATCGCCGCGCCAGTAAGCCCCGGCCAGCTTCATCAGCTTGAATACCTTGAGTTTACCGGTAGACGGCACGTGAGGGCCGCGGCACAGATCGGTGAATTCGCCCTGAGTGTAGAGCGAGACATCCTGACCGGCCGGGATGGACTCGATGATCTCAGCCTTGTATTTTTCGCCTATGCCGTTGAAATATTCAACTGCCTCTTCGCGCGGCAAAACGCGGCGGACAACAGGCAGGTCGCGCTTAGCAATTTCGGCCATGCGTTTTTCGATAGCCTGCAGATCCTCGGGGGTAAACGGGCGCTGGTACGAAAAGTCGTAGAAAAAGCCGCTCTCGATCACAGGACCTATGGTCACCTGAGCTTCCGGGAACAGTTCTTTCACCGCATGCGCCATCAGATGCGCCATCGAATGGCGGATGATCTCGATGCCCGCCTCATCCTTGTCGGTGATGATGGCAAGCTGCGCGTCTTTTTCGATCAGATAAGAGGCATCGACCACCTGGCCGTCCACTCGCCCCGCCAGGGTCGCACGGGCAAGGCCAGCGCCTATGCTCAGCGCCACATCGAGAACCGTGACTGACTGTTCAAAGCTGCGCTGCGAGCCATCCGGCAAAGTAATAATAGGCATACGGTTTCTTTCAAATTATTCGACAACCCGACTCGGGCAACTGTGGATTGTCCCACAATCGCCACGCTGACGGCAAGACCGGGTGCTTTCGTGCTTTACCCTGCTGTCCGGCCATAGAGGCATTCCCCATTTTGCGCATCATCCAGGCAACCGGCGTACCATAGGTCGTGGCCATCGCCTATGGATTTATTGATTTCACCAATATCAAACAAAAGGGTTAATGATACGCAAGCGCTCACCAAACAACTGTCCATGCTGCATATCTTCTGAATAGAGCGTATCGCAATCAGCCAACAATGCGGCGGCGATAATCAGTGCATCCCAGTTTGAGATTTGGCTACGTATTGCAAGCTCGGCACTTTTACGAATAACCGGTTCATCCACAGATAAGACATTTGTCTTCTGCATCAACAGATCGGCAAATGCATAGAACCGCTCACGACTAAAACTGAATTTTCGCAAACAAACATTCACACACTCATTAACCACTTGCGCACTCACAAAAGGCTGCCTGGCAACAAGTTCGCGCGCAATCAGCTTTTTTCGCTCATCTTGCCCCATCGTATAGAGCGCAATATTGGTATCAAGAAAGATTCTGTCGGTCATAGCATTCATCACGATTAAACCGACCATCGTAAACCGCGCCAAACTGATCAAACTCGCTCATACCCTGAGTGGCTTGCGGCTTCGATGCAAGTTTAGATTTCAAATAGCCAACAAAATCCAAAACCTCACGAGCTTGAGACTCAGGCAAAATTCGTACCTCGTCGAAAATCCTCTCTGCTGTATTCATGACAAATTCTCCTTTATATCCCGATGATAACAGAGAGCACATTGCAAATGCACCGTAGCGTTGCCCAATGGGATTTGAATATGAGCGGGCTGCCTGAATCCAACAGAGCTTGAGTCTGAACAAATCGCCGGTATCAATGCTAATTTGAGTGCCCCCTGCATCCCCCATGTTGCCTGAATACAGTGCTACCACAGCCCCTTCAGAGATATCAAGTTCGACCCTGCACCCTCCTTCATCCGCCTTGAGATTCTGAAATCCCGTCAAGTCCACCCGGTTCGGAATGGTTATACGCGGTATGGCCGCAGCAACCAGATGTCATCACATCCATCCTGCCGGCGTCGTGCTGGCAGCGGCTGGCAAATTCGGCGGGGACTATCGCAGTTGCCGCACCGCACGGCCTTATAGTAAGCTCCCACATCGTTCAATCACTTTTATTTCCACCATGCCGGGTACCGTCCTGCCACTCAAGCCCCGCTGCGTCGCAACCACTGACATGCAGGATTGCACGCCGTTTTCATTTCTGGACAGCCTGCCCGGCATGGCCTGCCAGATCACGATGGATAGGCATGGACATCTTGAGCTGCCCTATGTCAGCGAAGGCTGCATCGACCTGCTAGGCCCCAAACCGCTGCAACTGGAACAAAACCCCGACCTGCTGATCGACTCGCTTCATCCTGACGATGCCGCCTCCTTCCATCAGAGCATGCGCCAGTCCGCCGAACACGCCACGCCCTGGAACTGGGAGGGGCGCATCGTTTTGCCGCCAGACGGGGAAATCAAATGGGTGAATCTCAGAGCCAAATTTCGCAAGAGCGATGAACAGGGTGCGCACTGGAAAGGACTGATCGTCAATATCACCCAGAACAAACTGGCCGAGATCGAACTGGTGCAGTCCAGACAACGCCTGCGCGAACTCTCCTCGCATATCGAGAGCATCAAGGAGGAGGAGCGCACCCGCATCGCAAGAGAGATTCACGATGAAATCGGCGTTTTGCTGACCGCTCTCAAAATGGATCTGGCCTGGCTCACCCAGCGACTGCCCGGAGGCGACAGGGATTTACAGGAAAAATGCCGCGGCATGGCCAGCCTGCTCGATACGGCAGGAGTCGCGGCCAACAACCTGGTGCACAGCCTGCGCCCCGGCTCGCTCGACTGCTTTGGCCTGGTCGCAGCGATCGAAATCGAAGCTCATGAATTCACCAAACGCACCGGCATCCCCTGCAAGATCAGCAAATCAAACGAGCAGATCGACGTATCCGAGGAGCAGTCCATCTCGCTGTTCCGCGTGTTTCAGGAAACGCTGAACAACATCATGAAACACGCATCCGCCCGCCGCGTGCAGGTGAAAATATCGAAGAGCGAGTCGGGCAAAATCGAGTTGATCGTATCAGACGACGGCTGCGGATTCGACGAGGCCGCGCGCAACAAACCGCGCTCGTTCGGTCTGCGCGGCATACAGGAGCGCATCCGCCAGCTGGGCGGGAAACTGACCATCACCAGCCGTCCGGGCAAAGGCACCAAAATTGCGGTGCATCTGCCGGGTCAGTTAAGCGCAGGATAAGTCAGGCGCAGCCAGAGCCGATCCGATGCAGAATACGAATAGCCCCAGCCGGCCAGCACCGACCACACTTCCATGCCGTAACGGTCCGGCGCCTCGACCCTGATCCGCTCGCTGCCATCACCCTGTTTCTCATAGCTGCACTGATACTTGCGACAAAACGCCTCTATGGCATGCACGGAGCTGCCCATTTCGCGGGCAAAAACCCCTTCCCAGGCAAGCTCGCGGCTGTCCTGATGGCGCAATGGCTTAGAGGTACGCGCCACGTCCGCCCCCTCCTCGACATCCTTGACGCTGATCGCACCGATGTCCAGCCAGCCTTTTGCAAAATAAAACGAAGGCGTACCCAGCCGGGTGTCGTAAAAATAGGCGACATTGTTTTGGCGGTTGAACTCCACCACGTGATAATGCGCAAACTGCATGATGCAGGTATGCACGCCGTGCTTTTCCTCGGTCAGCCTGGCGATCAGCCCCTTCGCCTGATGCCTGAATTCATAAAGCG
Source organism: uncultured Gallionella sp. (assembly GCA_964410705.1). Classification (GTDB taxonomy): domain Bacteria; phylum Pseudomonadota; class Gammaproteobacteria; order Burkholderiales; family Gallionellaceae; genus Gallionella. The sequence continues at coordinate 91,438 of CAYPIG010000001.1, read as the reverse complement.
CCATATTGCCGCGCGCATAGGCATCGCTCCCCAGCGCGAAATACATGCCGGTCATATCCTCGCAGTACAAGTCCCAGAAATCAAAACGCCTGGGGTGTTCGCGATCGTCATTGGAAAGTATGCTGAAAAAATCCGCCAGCAACTGACGCCTGAGCCAGTGCGCCAGCATGTTCCGCGCGCGTTCGCCGCACTGCCACTGGTGCGCGGCGAGCCACGGGTTGCCCCACAGGTTCACCGCAAAATCGCGCAGCGCGGGGTAGACATCCCGCGACTTGCAATCCACATAGCGATCCAGCAAGCTCCTCAGGCCCGGCGCAGCGTAAAGCGGAAAGTCGTTTAAAAACAGCAACAGACTATCCAGATGGTCCATGAAACCGGCGTCATCCATGTCTGTCGCCTGGGAAAACTGAGCCATCACCAGACGGCGTATCAGCCAGGAGCCGTGATCGAGTTCCAGACGCTGGCAGATCTCGTTGAATACCGACCAGTCGCCCTTCAAAAACGTCGCCTCTATCACCTGCCCGGGCCGCTCGCCCAGCAACTGCGGATACTTGATCAGGGTGAGCAGCCAAAGAGGGGTGAACTCGCACACCTCAAAGGCAGCCAGATGATCGGCCAGAAACGCCCTCAGTCTCTCCCGGTTGCGGCGCCCCTCCTCCTGTTCGGCATCGTAGGAAAAATAGCCGTTCAGCAGCGCGCGATAAAGCTTGCGGAATGTTCTGTGACGGCCGGTATATTGAGCGGCATATTCGAGCAGCTTGGCAAACAGCTCCCGGTTCTCGATCAGGCGTTCGCCCGGCCCGCCCTGGGTGCAGCCATGGCAAACCAGCCGCACCTGACGCAAACCCTTGAGGTTTTTGTGCAGACGGTAGGCTCGCAGCGCCTGATCTATGCCGTCCTGCGGCAGCTGCTCCAGCTGCGCGCCCCCCTTCACCCATGCGCGCAGCAAGGCCTGTTCATTGTGCAGCTGCAGGGCGTCCCCCGGCCTGATTCGCGACAAGGCGCCCTTGTTGACGGCGCTCAGGGTACGCCGCAGTTTTTCCAGCACCGTCATATCCGGCAGCTGCCGAAATTTCCGCGAGGAATATCGTTCAATGCCGGGCGCGCCTCATCCAGACCGAAGAACTCGAGGCGCAATTCGATGCGGCGGCTCTCCTCCAGCGACTTTTTGGCCGAGTTGAACGAATATCCCCCCACCAGAAAGTAATCGCGCACCTGCTCCTTCTCGGCCGGACTCAGGGTATAGGCTTGACCCGGAGACGGCGAGAGCAGCGCGCACAGCACCCGCTGGCTGCGCTGCAGGCTGAGATTGAGGTTCAACAGATAATCGCCCCGCTGATCCGCATAGCCTTCGGCCACGATGCGTTTGAGCCATTTGCTGCCCAGTTTGTCCTGAGCGATGACCAGCATCTCCGAGACGAACAGGCTCAGGTACTGCGCCTGCTCTTTGGACAGCGTGGAACTGCCGGTGTCGAAACGCGCCCGGTCGCCGAAATCGATCACCGAGCGGCTCTTGTCGACAAATATCCCCGGATATTTTTCCGCCGATTTCTCGATTTTTGCCAGCAGCTGGTCGATCTCCTGCTCGCGCTGTGCCTTGTTGCGATCGGCCGCCGAGACCTGATCGGTGATGGCCAGCAGCGCAACGCTCATCACCAGCAGGAACATCACCATCAGGGCCGTCATCAGGTCGGCAAAGGAAATCCAGAAGGGTTTTTCGCCTTCCTCCTTGTTGCGCCTCACCGGCATAGCATGCTTGTTGTTCATCTATATACCCGTAACCGCATCGAGCGTACTCTCCAGCTCCTGTATCCCTTCGCGCAGCAGCTTCACCGAATCCGACAGCGCCTGATGGAACTCGCGGTTCGCCTCCCCCACCACCCGCGTCATGCCCTCGCTGAAGGACTGATGGGCCGTGCCTATCACCTCGGATATTTTCGAAAGATATACATCGGTATCTTTCTGCGCAGCAACCAGCCTGCCCGTTGCCGCCTCTATCCGCTCCAGAACTTCGCCCGACATGGAGGCATCGCGGCGCACCTGCTCGGCAAGCAACTGCAGGGCCTCCATCTGCTCCAGCATGGCATCTCGGGAACTCTGATAATCGCCAAACAGCGAGCTCAAGCCATCGGTAGCTTGTGAGACCACGCCTGCCGCCGCAAGCAACTCGCCCGCCACCGCCTCGGACTTTTTCATCGTCTCGCCGACCAGTTCCCCGGCACGGGTAAAATTCTGACTCGCCAGATACAGGGTATCCGCGCTGTTGCCCAGCGCGCTCATCGCCCCTGCCGTACTGTCGTGCATGGCGTGCACCGCTGACTGCATCTTTGCCACCGCCTCCCCGACCCCGTCGACCAAAGCGTCGATCTGACCGCCAAACCGGGTCATCATGTTCAGGCTCTGCGCCTCCATGTCCTGCTGATGCTGGCGGCTGACATCGGTCACGGAGTTGACCTGAACGCCCAGGCCCTCGATCAGTTCCCCCAGCCGGGACGACAGCTCGTCCAGCGCCCCGTGCAGCTGACTCTGCGCATCGGCCTGAGTCTGGCTTGCCGCATCGCGCATCTGGCTGATGAATTCGCTCAGCTTTTCCTGCATCAGCGACTGGCGCTGTTCGGCGTCCACCCCCGATCTGACCATGCCCGCCATCAGCTCCCTGCTCTGCCGCCCCGCTTCCGCAGATTCGCTCGCCATCACTTCGATGCGCTGCACCATCGTCTGCAGCGCGTCCGCCGTCTGTTTTTGCAAACTGCTCATCTGTTCCGTCTGGTGGTTCAAGAGCGCTTTGAGCTCTCTGCCCAGTTCCTCAAACAAAGGCGCCAGCCCGGTGATCAGCTGCGTATCATCGCGCTTGAGCGACTCGGCGATTTCGAGCAGCGGGGCCTTGAGCCCCTCCTCTATGCTGGAGGTGATGCGGTTAGCCAGCATGATGGAAGCCGCATTGGTCGCGGAGATCTGCCTGTCCCCCAGTTCGGCCAGCATTTTTCTGAGTTCATCGGTGGATATCCCGGAACGCTCGGACGCCTGCACCAGCCGCGCCAGATACTCTTCCTCCGCGCCGCCCTCAAACAGTCCGTCGAGCAGCTGCACCATGCGCTCGACTTTGGCATTCAGCCGGGAAACGACCAGTTTTTCGATGAAGGTGACGATCATCGCCAGCGTAATCGCAGCGGCCGAAATCAGAAAGGCTTCGGATACCCCGTGCAGCAGACGGGACAGACTCTCGCGCACGACGATGGTGTTTTCGGATATGACGAAGGATTTAAGGCCGATCAGCAGCCCGTAAAAAGTGCCTATGATGCCAACACCGGTAAACAGGCCGGGCAGATGCTTGAAAAAATCGGTGCGCAAAGGAAGATCGACCAGGATATCGGGCCTGAACACCGCACCCGCCGGCATCGTGGAACGCCAGCGCGCCTCCCCCTGCCGGTGCAGCGAGTCCGCATATTCGCGCCACAGGTGTTCCATCACGCCGTCATGCGCAAAAATTTGCGCCAGATTTTCGTCAGGTTTTCCTTCCAGCGAGGCGAGCTTCTGTATCACCTGCGAGAGCCTGCGCGAAACCGCAAAGGAAGGGATGAGCGAAAATATCACGAAGGACAGCAGCAACAGCCCCAGTATCGATGCAAAAATGTAAATGTGCTGCGGAAAATCGAAGAGTGTCGTCATTTTGAGGGATGGACCGTGAGCCCGAAACCGGGCGAATCTGCGGGAATTATGACGCAAGTTCCCCGTTCGGGGTAGTGCTTAAATTAACACCCCCGTCTCAACTGCCCTTATAATGCGCACTCTGATTCTTGCGGAATTTTGCGGTGCCCAACACGACTCAACAAGACAAAGCAGTACTGTTTGCAGATGTGAGCGGCAGCACGCGGCTGTATGAGCTACTGGGAGACGCGCGAGCTTATGATGCGATCAACGGCTGCCTGGACATCCTGCGCAAACTGACCCACGCGCACGGCGGCAAAGTCATCAAAACCATAGGCGACGAGATCATGACCGTCTTTCCAGACGCTGTATCTGCGGCTCAGGCGGCCTGCGAGATGCAGATGGTCATCAGCGCCAAACCGCCTGTAGAGGGCAGCCAGATCGCCATACGCATCGGATTTCATTCCGGACCGGTACTGGAAAGCCAGAACGACATCTTCGGCGACACCGTCAACGTGGCGTCCCGCATGGCACAGATCGCCCGCGCACAGCAGATCATCACCACCGGAACAACGGTCGCCATGCTCCCCCCCATATTGCGCACCGGAACCCGCACCCTCAGCAGCCTGAATATAAAAGGAAAGTCCGACGACATCGAGGTGAGAGAAGTCATCTGGCAGGAGAGCGAAGACTTGACCATGATGGTCGGCAACACCTATTCCCGCCAGGCGAGTGAACCCACCCTGCATCTATCCCACCTGAATGAAAAATTCGTCGTCGATGCGAAACACCCCGGCCTGATGATAGGACGGGACGAATTAGCCGACATCGTCACGCAAAACCGCAGCGCCTCGCGCATGCACGCCAGAATAGAGCGGCGCCGCGACAAGTTCGTGCTGATCGATCAAAGCTCCAACGGCACCTATGTGATCATCAACGGCGAGAGCGAAATACAGCTGCGCCGCGAAGAAATGGTGTTGAGGGAGTCGGGCACGATCAGCCTGGGTCATCCCGCGCTCAAGAGCCCTGCCGACATCATCGAGTTTGCCATCCACCTCGAGGCGTGATCAGCGCGGCATCAGACCGAACACGATACCTGCCAGCAGCAGCATCAGAAACAGTCCTATCATCAACAGCTTGAAGCTGTTTTTCTTCTTCTCCTGCGCCGCCTTTGCTTCTACCTCGGCCCTGATGCGCTCGGCGACTCTGGCCCGCTCCCAGGCCTCATCGGCTTCTTTTGCGCGCGCCGCCAGTTCAGCCTCAGCCAGCCGCCGCTTTTCTGCCGCCTCTTCCTGAGCCAGCTTTTCCAGTTCATCGCGGGCCGCAGCCAACTGCGCCCTCCCCTGCTTCTTGCGCAACACCTCTTCTTCGAGGCGGCGCCTTGCCTCACGCTTCATTCTCTGTTCGGAATCGCTGCGTTCCTCCCTTTCCTGGACCACGGCGGCGATCTTACTGGTGCGTTCATACAGGGTCTGCTCCAGCTCTTTTGCCCGCTGAGACTGAGCCTCGACCTCTTTCTCGCGCCTGATGGCTTCCTGAGCGCGCGCCTGTTCCGCCTGCTGCCTAAGCTCGACGATTTTTCGCGCCAGCTGCGCCTTGGCAGCCTCCTCTTCGCGCTGGCGGGCCAGCGCGGCCGCCTGCGCCGCCTCCTCCCTGGCCTTTTCCTCCTGCTTTGCACGAAGCGCTTCCTGAGCTGCCCGCTCAGCCGCTTTTTCCAGCGCCTCTATGCGCATCTTCGCAAGCTCGGCAAACCCGCCCTCGGGATAGTCCAGCAGATAATTCCTGAAATCTTCCGGCTTCTGGCTGGCCGAAATGCTCTGCCAGGCGGCGATATCCGCCTCACGCCAGTTACCCGTACTGCGCCGGGGCAATTCCAGCGTCTCATCGGGTTCGGCCGCCACATCGCGAAAGCCGACCCTGGCCGGATGATCCGATGAAGGCAGCGTCAGGGCTGCGGCCTTGAGCGCCTTCAAAAACTTTTTGGCGCTCTGATAGCGGTCTTCCGGACGCTTGGCCATGGCGCGGGCCACCAGGGCATCCAGTTCGGGGGTGACATCGGAATTGATGCGAGAAGGGGGCGTCGCATCGCGGTGTACGGCCTGATGCATGATGGCGATGACGCTGCCGACGAAGGGACGCTCGCCGGTGAGCATCAGATAGAGGATGACACCGGCCGAATACAGATCCGCCCGCTGATCCACCTCATGCCCCATGAACTGCTCCGGCGCCATATAGGTTGGGGTGCCCAGCACCACGCCGACCTGAGTATGGCCGGAGGAATCGATCTTGGCGATGCCGAAATCGGCGATCTTGAGCTGGCCGTCTTCCGTTATCATCAGATTGGCAGGCTTGATATCGCGGTGCACGATGCCGTGCGCATGCAGATAGTCGAGCGCATCGAGCAACTGCATCACGATGCGCAAACCCTCGGCCAGCGACAGCTTCTTGCCGCAGTCGAAATAGTCGCTCAGCTCCATGCCGCGCACCAGTTCCATCACGATGTAGGCCATCTCATCGTTCTCGCCGTACTCGTAGATGGAAATGATCTTGGGATGGGTGAGGCGGCCTGCGGCACGCGCCTCGGAGCGGAACCGGCTGAATATCTCCTCCGCATCATTGCCGTGCACGGCAGACTTGAGGATAGTCTTGATGGCAACCGTGCGTTCAATCAGCGTGTCGAACGCCTCATAGACCACGCCCATCGCACCCCGGCCCAGCTCGCCGATGATGCGATACTTGCCTAACATGTCCATCTCATTCATTTCAATAAAAAAACTCCAGAACCTGCGTGATATGCAGCGCACAGTGAACCGCTCTGCAAACGCGTAATGTAGCTGGCATGGCCAAAAACCGCAATTAAGATGACTGGCAAAAATTATTTTGCAGTAAAATCTGCCGCTCACAGACAAATTGACCACCATGATCCATATTCTCGTCGTTGACGATCACGCCTTAATCCGTAAAGGTTTGAAACAGCTGCTCGAAGACAGCCCTGACCTGAAAATCACCGGTGAGGCGGCCAGCGGCACTCAGGCGGTGTCCATGCTGCGCGAGGCACACTACGACCTGATGCTGCTGGATATCAACCTGCCCGACAAACACGGCATAGACGTGCTCAAGCAATTCAAGACCGAGCAGTCTGAGCTCAAGATCATCGTGCTTAGCATGTATCCGGAAGAACAGTACGGGGTGCGCGCGCTCAAAGCCGGTGCTATGGGCTATATCAACAAACAAAGCGCCTCGGACGTGCTGATCAAGGCGATACGCCAGGTAATCAGCGGGAAAAAATACATCAGCGAAGTGCTGGCGGAACAACTGCTGAACAATCTGATCGGCGAGTCACAGGAACTGATGCATCAGAAGCTCTCCAACCGCGAGTATCAGACCCTTTGCCTGATGGCTTCCGGAAAATCGCTGAACGACATCTCCGTGATCATGGCGCTCAGCCCCAAAACCGTCAGCGTCTATCGCAGCCGTATGCTGGCAAAAATGGGCTTTACCAACAACGCGGAAGCGATACACTATGCCATCACCCATCACCTGATCGAAGTTCAGGGCTGAACCGATAATCTACTCACTCTAAAGATAGAACCATGAATAATCAGAATCCGTCCGAAATCGCACGTGAAACCCTGAAAATGCTGGCACAGCGCAGGCTCCCGCCCACGCCGGACAACTACGCGAAAATCTACACCGAGATCAACGGCAGTCCGGCAGCTCCGATCAGCGGCGCCGAGAAAGTATTGAAAAATATCGCGGAGCATCTGCTGCAGACGGACAAGACCGCCGGCACCGGGCTTGCTTTGAAAAAAATGCTGTCCGATGAAAAGTGGGAGCAGTGCTTCAAGGAAATCGAAAAGGTGCTGCCCAAGCGCCCGGTCGCGGGCGCCGTTGAACAGACCTGGTCTGCATTGATCCGCGACCTGCTGCGCCAGATCGACTTGCCTCACAAGGGTCTGACCACTTCGCGCAAGAAAGAGGGACTGGAAACCGTGCTGGCGCGTTTTTCCTCCAACCCCGATGTGTTGTTTGAAAAAATCGGCAATCTGATCAAATCCTGGTCCGAGTCGACCACAACGGAGAGTCTGGTCGAGGCCTCAGAGCCCGCCCAGGCTTCGGAACCCGCAAAAGTTTCGGAGCCTGCCAAGGCTTCTGATCAGGCCGAACTGCCCGAAACACTCAAAGCGGCGGCTCCCGCCGACGATGAAATGCTCGCAAAACTGGCCGACCTGCTGGCAAAGACGCTGGAGAGCGCGATCAACGGACAGCCCGAGTTAACCGCTGAAGCGCAGGCGATCAGCGCAAAGCTGCGCCAGATCAAAACCCAGGAACAGATCGCAGAACTAGGCTCCCAGCTGCGGCAATTCTGGATCAAGGTCGAGCTGCATGCAGGCGACAAATCCAAGGTACAGGAGGGACTGGTGCGACTGCTGCGGCTGCTGGTCGAGAATGTCGGCGAGATGGTCGAGGACGAAGAATGGCTGCACGGACAAATCAATGCGCTGCATGAAATCATCAGCAAACCGATGGACAAACTGGTGATAGCCGATGCCGAACGCAGCCTGCGCGAAGCAATCATCAAACAGGGCCTGCTCAAGAAGAGTCTGGTCGATGCCAAATCGACCCTCAAAAACCTGATGACGACTTTCATCGACCGGCTGGGCACCATCACGGTGAGCACAGGCGACTACCACCAGAAAATCGAAGGCTACAGCCAGAAGATCGCCAGCACCAACAATCTCAATGATCTGGGGCATCTGCTCGAAGACATCATGCAGGACACCCGCGTGATACAGGTCAGCGCGCAGCGCTCACATCAGGAACTGCTCGAATCCCGCCATCAGGTTGAAATCGCCGAAGCCAGAATCTCCACGCTGGAAAAGGAGCTGTCCGAAGTAAGCGAAATGGTCCACCAGGACCAGTTGACCGGAGCGCTGAACAGGCGGGGTCTGGATGCGGCCTTCGACCGCGAGGCAAAACGCGTCGACCGCAGCCACAACCCGCTGTGCGTCGCCCTGCTCGATATCGATAACTTCAAACGTCTCAACGATACCATGGGGCATCAGGTCGGCGACAAGGCGCTGGTTCACCTGTGCAACGTCATCAAGGAGGCGCTGCGCCCTTCCGATTCGGTGGCACGCTACGGCGGCGAAGAGTTCATCATCATCTTGCCCGATGTCGCGCTGGAAGAAGCGGCAGCTACCGTGGAGCGCCTGCAACGCGAACTCACCCGGCAATTTTTCCTGCACGAAAACGACCGCGTGCTAGTCACCTTCAGCGCGGGGGTTGCACAGCTCGGTGAAAACGAGGCGCAACAGGAAGTCATCGCCCGCGCCGATAAGGCCATGTATCAGGCCAAGACCACCGGCAAAAACCGCGTCTGCATCGCGAAATAGGCAAATAACACTCGTCTTTGCGAACCGACATAGCGGTGAAGCAATCCAGCTGAATATAAGGCCTTCTGGATTGCCGCGGCTCTATCGAGCCTCGCAATGACAGCGAGGATCGAAGAACCGTAGCGGGAAGCAATCCAGATAAATATAAGACTTTCTGGATTGCCGCGGCCCTGTCGGGCCTGATGAAACTACTAGCCAATCCACTAAGGCAGCAAGCTGCCAAGTGGCTGGTTATCGCAATGACGCGTTGCATCTTTTGCGTACCTTGATGAGGAGACTGAAATGGAAAAGCAACCGGCAGTCTATATTCTGGCAAGCAGGCGCAACGGAACGCTTTACGTCGGCGTAACCTCAAATTTGACCAAGCGGGTATGGGAACATAAGAGCGACCAGATTCAGGGTTTTACCAGCCGTTATGGCGTACACATGCTGGTTTACTTCGAAATGTCAGACACGATGGAGGCCGCAATTGCGCGCGAAAAGCAGATTAAGGCCGGTTCTCGGGCAAAAAAACTGCATTTGATCGAGTCTGTAAATCGGGACTGGAACGACTTATACCCCGGCATTGTTGGCGCGACTCCATCGTCTTTGCGAACCGCTATTGCGGTGAAGCAATCCAGATAAATGAAGGCCTTTGTCTTTGCGAACCGCTATAGCGGTGAAGCAATCCAGCTGAATGTAAGACTTTCTGGATTGCCGCGGCCCTATCGAGCCTCGCAATGACAACGCCTTTAGCCGCGAGGATCAAAGCGGGAACTTAAAAATATTGCTTGGCGAAGTTTGCGACAGACAGGGCAATGAGTATGCCCATCATCCAGCTCAACTTGTCAAAGCGAGCGTCGACCTTTATCTCAAAGCGTTCGATGTCGGCCTTGGTTGCCAGCCCTTCATGAGACTTGACGATGGTACGCACCACAGCCTCCGCCTGTTCTTGGGGTAGACCGGAGGTTCGCAGTTCTCTAACAAGTTCTTGTGTGTCGAAAGTAATGGTGCTCATGGTGCCAGAATACTACACCAACGGGTTATGCTTATCAATCGCCCAGCATGGCAGGGTCTTTCGCCGCGAGGATCAAAGATCCGTGACGGGAAGCAATCCAGATAAATGACGGGCCAGATTGCCACAGCCCTGTCGGGCCTGATGAAACTACTAGCCAATCCACTAAGGCAGCAAGCTGCCTAGTGGCTGGTTATCGCAATGACACCTTTATTTATTGCTTTATAGGATATCGATGTTTATACTCCCGTTTAGACATTTGCCGGAGTAGGAACATGACGGAAGTGATGCTGGACATCAAACAATGGGGGAACAATCTCGGCGTTCGTCTTCCTGCCGCCATCGCGCGGGAAGCCCATCTGCACGTACATCAGCGCGTGCGCATTTCGGTTGAAGAAGGCCTGATCACCATAGCGCCGGTACAGGAGATACCATTAACGCTGGAACAACGTCTGGCGACTTTTGATCCGGCACGGCACGGCGGCGAAGCGATGCAGACTCCCGAAAGCCTGGGGGCTGAAAAATGGTAACAACCGCCCGTGCACCCGATCGACAGGATGTCATCTGGATTGACTGCAATCCGCAGATCGGATGCGAAATGCGCGATGTACATCCCTTTCTGGTGCTTTCCCCGCGCGCCTTTAATGATAAAACCTCGCTGGTCATCGGATTGCCCATGACGACCGCAGAATACAATGCTGACAATCCGTTCGCTGTCGCGGCTGGAAATGCAACGGGACGCAAGACTGGAAAGACCAGCTATGTTCTGTGCCACCAGCCCAAATCGTTTGACTGGCGATTGCGCGGCGCAACCTCTCACCCGCTACGCAGACTGGACGATGTCTTTTTTATCCAGGTGTGCGAGAGGCTTAACCAGATCATTCAATTGGCCTGAGTTTCATAGCGGATTGCATCGTCTTTGCGAGCCGGGCCTTTAGCCGCAAGGATTCAAGTTCCGTGGCGGAAAGCAATCCAGCTGAATGAAGGCCTTGGTCTTTGCGAGCCGCTATTAGCGGTGAAGCAATCCAGATAAATGAAGGCCTTTGTCTTTGCGAACCACCATAGAGGTGAAGCAATCCAGATCAATATAAGGCTTTCTGGATTGCCGCGGCTCTAGCGAGCCTGATGAAACTACTAGCCAATCCACTAAGGCAGCAAGCTGCCAAGTGGCTGGTTATCGCAATGACTGGGTGGATTACCGCGCCCCTGTCGGGCCTCGCAATGACTGGGTGGATTGCCGCAACTCTTACGGGCCTAGCAATGACAGGTCTTCTCAAACAAATTTTAAAAATAGCCCTAAAGTATTTTTAACCCGCACCGATAACTGGAATAACGGCGGTTAATTAAGCCTTCAGCAAGAGGCAAACCAAAGTAAACGGCAATAGCCGAACCCGGATACTACTTAAGGAGAATTAAAATGCCCTCATTCATCAATACCAACTTAGCCTCCCTGAATGCACAGCGCAATCTGAACACCTCGCAAGCTGCGCAGCAAACCGCGTTGCAGCGCCTGTCCTCAGGCCTGCGCATCAACAGTGCAAAGGATGATGCAGCGGGGATGGCGATTTCCAGCCGTATGTCTTCTCAAATTTCAGGCTCGACTCAGGCTGCACGCAACGCCAACGATGGTATCTCTCTGGCTCAGACGGCCGAAGGCGATTTGAACCAGATCAGCACCAACTTGCAGCGTATCCGCGATCTGGCCGTACAGGCATCCAATGCGACCAACAGCGCATCCGACCGCGCCGCACTTAACGCAGAAGCCGCGTCTCTGGTCACTGAAATCGACCGCGTAGCTTCCAGTTCTCAGTTTAACGGCGTGAAACTGCTCGACGGCACTTTCAGCGCACAAACCTTCCAGGTTGGTGCCAATGCAACCGCAAACGACCAGATCACCATCGCCTCCATTGCCAGTGCGAAAGCCGGCTCGCTGGGCGTGGGTTCCGCTTCAGGTTACAGCACAACCGTTGCAGGTGTCGCAATTACCTCTAACGCCGTTGCACTGACCGCAGGCGGTCTGTCCATCAATGGTTTTAACGTAGGCGCATCCGTTGCCGACGGCGTATCCACAGTCGGCGCAACAGGCAGCGCGATTGCCAAAGCCAATGCGATCAATGCGATTTCCGGCCAGTCCGGCGTGACCGCATCGGTTGGAGCGACCACCGTGGCCAATACAGCGGGCACCGTTGCAGGCGCATTCAGCCTGACCGTCAACGGCGTAACCGTTTCAGGTGCAACGACAACCGCTGTGGCACAGACTTCGGCCAGTGAAATTGCCGCCGCCTTCAATGCGGTCAGCGCACAAACCGGCGTAGTTGCCACCCTGGCAGCCGGTACCGGCGGCGGATACACCCTGACAGCCGCAGACGGCCGCAACATCGACATCGCCGTCACTACAACTGGCGCAACTGGCGCGACTGCAGCGACTACCGGCGGTACCATCAGCCTGTCTTCTACCAGCGCAAACGGCATCACGCTGGGTGGTACACAGGCGACTGCAGCTATCATAGGTGCGGCAGCGGGTTCTACTGCCGCCACCGTAACCGCAGGTGCGGGGCTTTCTTCTCTGAACCTGACCACGGCGGCAGGTGCGTCTTCCGCACTGTCCACCATCGATGCAGCACTGGCTACGGTAAACTCATCACGCGCTTCACTCGGTGCTTACCAGAACCGTTTCTCATCGGTGGTATCCAGCCTGCAGACCACTACTGAAAACCTGACTGCATCGCGCAGCCGGATTCAGGATACAGACTTTGCCGCAGAGACCGCTTCGCTGTCCCGTGCACAAATCCTGCAGCAGGCCGGTACTGCGATGCTGGCACAGGCGAACCAGCTGCCTAACCAGGTCATGACCCTGTTGCGTTAAGTCTTAAAAGCAAACAACCTTGGCCGGATTCTCTGTAGAATCCGGCTGAGGTTAACCAGCGGGCATGGCAGGTATTACAAGTACCCGCCATGCCCGTTGACCTTAGCCCTCTGAGCAATGCGCCCATGCTGGCGGATTCTCTGGAACGAAAGGAGAGAAAAATGTTTATCCAGAACGTCAATAGTACAGCACCAAGCTATGAGCCGCTCAGAACGGTTAGTGAGCCTACGACGAGCGCCCCTGTCGCCGAGAGCAAGGCTGAAATCAAACCGGCTGCCGAAAACAGAACTGATCCCAAGCCTACAGAAGTTCAGCTGAAGAACGCGGTGGAAAACACCAACAAGGCGATGCAGGTATCCAACAAGAATCTTGCATTCAGCGTGGACAGCGACACTCATCAGACCGTGGTCAAACTGATGGACACCGTCACGGGGGATGTGATCGGCCAGTTCCCCTCGGAACAGATGCTGGCAATTTCAAAAGCCATCGGACTAATGCAGGAACAGCTGCAGCAGGCATCGATTTCGAAAGCGCAGGTACCAAGCACGCAAGGCATGCTGATCAAACAGCAGGCGTAGGAGTATCATCATGGCAACGACGAGCGCAACTTCGGCAACGAGCACCAGCGGACTGGATGTCAACGCGCTGGTCACTCAGCTGATGACGGCAGAACAGATCCCGATCACCAAACTTGCGACCAAGACTGCCAGCTATCAGGCCAAGCTGACCGCCTTTGGCACCATACAGGGCGCGATGGCGAGCTTTCAGACCAGCGTTTCTAATCTGAGCCGCGCCAGCAGCTTTCAGGCCGTGACTGCCACCCCTTCTGACGGCACGATATTGTCGGCCAGCGCGCTGACCAGCGCCGTACCCGGCAGCTACTCGATCGAAGTTAGCAATCTGGCACAGGCGCAAAAACTGGTTGCCGCAGGACAGACCGGCGTTGCCACCGCGATAGGCACAGGCGCGTCTACCACGCTGTCCTTCGATTTCGGCACCATCACCGGCACGGCGACCAACGGCAAATATGCGGCGGGCGCCACCTTTGTCTCGGGTGGCAATGGCATCAAGACCGTCACCATAGACAGCACCAACAACAGCTTGCAGGGCATGAGAGATGCGATCAACGCCGCCAATATCGGCGTGACTGCCAGCATCATCAACGATGGCAGCGCAACCCCCTACCGTCTGGTTTTAAGCTCTGCAAACATGGGGGCGGCCAACAGCATGAAGATTTCCGCCACCGGGGATGCAAGCGTTGCAGCCTTGCTGGCGAATGACCCCACGGCAGGGCCTGCAGGGCAGAATCTGACCGAATCAGTCAGCGCGCTCAGCGCCAGCCTGAAAGTCAACGGCATCTCGGTTACCAAGAATTCCAACAGCATATCTGATGTCATCCCGGGAGTTACGCTGTCTTTAAGCAAAGTCACCACCACTCCGATCACACTGAACGTGGCACAGGACACTGCATCGGTCACCAAATCGGTCAACGATTTCGTGACCTCCTTCAATTCACTGAACAAGACCCTGAAAGACCTTTCTTCCTACGATGCGACCAACAAAAAAGGCGCCATCTTGCAGGGGGATGCCACCGTGCGCAATTTGCAATCGAGTCTGCGCAGCATTTTAAATACACCAGGCACAGGATCGTTGACGAGCCTGACACAGATAGGCGTGTCTTTCCAGAAAGATGGCACCCTGGCGGTAGACAGCGCAAAGCTCGCCACCGCGATGCAGAACAACTATAGCGGCATCGCTGGGCTGTTCGCCGCGACAGGCACCGCCTCCGACAGTCTTGTGACCTACAACTCGACCAGCGCCGCCACTAAACCTGGCAACTACGCCCTGACGGTCACGCAACTGGCGACTCAGGGCAATGAAACCGGCACGGCCGCACCCAATCTGACGATAGACGGCACAAACGACACGCTGAACATGAACATCAACGGCGTGAATGCGAATATAACCCTGACTTCAAAGACCTATACCTCGGCTCAGGAACTGGCCAGCGAAATTCAGTCCAAGATCAACAGCGTGACCGCTTTATCGGGCGCGGGGATCTCGGTTTCGGCTTCCGTGGTCGGCGGTGCGATCAGCGTGACTTCGAACAGCTACGGGGCAACTTCCAGCGTTATCGTTACAGGTGGCAATGGTCGGACCAATATTTTCGGCACAGCCACACCTACGACCGGGGTAGATGTCGCAGGCACCATCAACGGCGCGGGTGCAACAGGAAGCGGCCAGTTGCTCACTTCTGGAACGGGCGACTCACAGGGTTTATCCGTGATGGTCAACGGTGGAGCACTGGGCACGCGAGGAACTATCAGTTACACTCAGGGCTATGCCTATACGCTGAAGAATTTTGCAACTTCCGTACTGGCTAACGATGGGTCGCTCAGCGCCAGCACTACAGAGATCAACAACTCGATCAAAGCCGTGGCGGCCAGAACCGCGGTGCTGCAACAACGCCTGATAGGCACCGAAGCGCGCTATCGCTCGCAGTTTACCGCGCTGGACAAGATGTTACAGCACATGAATACCACCAGTTCATTTTTGACTCAGCAACTGTCGAAACTGGGCTAACAGGGGAAAAATATGAATACTTCAGCCGCAATCAGCGCATACAACCGGGTCGGCATCGATTCCGGCGTCAGCGCTGCCGACCCGCACAAGCTGATTTCCATGCTGTATCAGGGCGCACTGTTGGCGATTGCCAATGCGAAGAACGGCATCCTGCGTCAGGATATACCGGCAAAAGGCAAAGCCATCTCGCACGCCATTCTGATCATAGACAGCGGCCTCAATGCCAGCCTAAACAAGGAAGTCGGCGGCGATCTGGCGCTCAATCTGGCGGCTCTGTACGACTACATGAGCCAACGCCTGTTGTTTGCCAACCTCAACAACGACATGGAGGCACTCGATGAGGTCGCGCGCCTGCTGTCGGATTTGAAGGGAGCATGGGAGAGCATCAGGCAGCAGGCTGTCACGCCTCCCCCTCCCCAGGAACAACCGGACAGACGTCTCTACGCCAGAGGCTAGCCTCATGAACGCTTACGAGGCGCTCGCGGAACTGACCGCCCGGATGCTTGCGGCGGCCAAACGTGACGAATGGGATGAACTGGTCGAACTGGAAATCCAGTACCGAAATATGGCCGAAAAAATACGCGACGACAACGAGGCAGTATCCGGGCACAAAATTGCGCTGCTGAAAAAAATACTCGCCGATGAGGAAGAAATCCGCAAGCTAACGGGTGAGAGGATGAGCCATGTGAAATCTATCCTGCAGAGCAACAAACAGGAGCAGCGGCTCAATCAGGCCTACGGGGCGATGTAGTATCGCCTACGGTAACGATTTAATCAGCGATTCCACAAGAAATGGCTGACTTATACCGCCCGCGCTGAGCCTGTCGAAATACGAGCGGGAATTTAGCACTTCAACTGCCTGATTTAGGATAATTCGGGATAGATCAACCGCTCTATGTCAAACGATCACGACAGCAGTTACAAATTTCTGTTCTCCAGACCCGAACTGGTACGAGATCTGATCATGGGCTTCGTACCCGACGAATGGCTGCACAGCCTGGATTACGCAACACTGGAAAAAGTTTCCGGCAGCTACATCAGCGAAGATTTGCGCAGCCGTGCCGACGATGTGGTTTGGCGGGTAAAGGTGGCAGGTGAATGGGTTTATCTCTACCTGCTGATTGAATTTCAAAGCAGCGTCGATAAATATATGGCGCTGCGCATGATGGTATATGTGGGTTTACTCTATCAGGATCTGGTCAAGCAGGGCGAAGTGCTGACAGATGGCAGACTTCCTCCGGTTTTACCCATAGTGCTCTACAACGGCAGTTCTCGCTGGACTGCGGCAACCGACATCTGTGACCTGATTCCACCGACACCCGGGCTGGTCGAACAGTTCAAACCCAGGTTAAAGCACCTCTTGATCGATGAGAACAGCTATACGGATCACGAGTTAGCGTCGGCTAAAAATCTGGTGGCAGCCGTATTTCGCATAGAGCATCCGGCAAGCCCTGACAGCATCAGCGAACTGATCGGTCTGCTGAACGATTGGCTGGTAGACCGACCGGACTTACGGCGCATGTTTGCAATCTGGATACGCGCCACCTTGATGCGCAAGCCCGAATATCGTATCGTGCTGCCTGAATTGGATGATTTACAGGAGATTAAAGTCATGCTGGCTGACCGACTCGAAGAATGGGCGCTGGATTTTGAGGCGCAGGGCATACAAAAGGGCATACAAAAGGGCATACAAAAGGGCATACAAACCGGAATACAAACAGGCATACAGCAAGGTCAGCGTCGAGGTGAAACGCTGGCCCTGCAGCGTTTACTGACCCGGCGCTTTGGTTCGATTTCACCGGAAATCACATCACGAATCGCGACGGCATCACTCTCGGAAATCGAATCCTGGTTCGACCTTGCCATCGATGCCGCTGGCATCGATGATGTATTCGCATCACGCTGATTCAATTTCCCACGTTCATTCCACCTGAACTAGCATGCAACTGGCCAATCTGATCACGAGTCTGCAGGCGAGAGCTCAAACAGCCAAGCCGCTGATTGTAGCGGACAACCAGCCCGCAAAAACGGTGGAGGCGGCAACGCCGGTCGGCAAACTCGAGCCCGGCCAGCTGGTTCAGGCAACCATCAAGGAACTGGTCAACCCCGGGTTATTCAAGGTTCAGGTCGCGGGTCAGACGCTGCAGATGCAATTACCCGCTCAGGTGAAAGTCGGCAATGTGCTCACGCTAAAAGTCGAGGCTACCGCTCCGCGCATGACCTTCAGCCTGTTCGCCTCCAGCAACCCGATCGCAACTCAGGAGCAGATCAGTTCGACCTCAAGACTGCTCGCCAACCTGACCGAACTGCCGCTGGGCCGTACCCTCATCGAATCCACCGCAGGCCATCCGGTATGGCAGACAGAAGGTGCAACTCCCGAAACCGGGCAACTGGCTGCGGCGCTCAAAGACGCGCTGGGTAATAGCGGGCTGTTCTACGAATCTCATCAGGCTCAATGGGTAAGGGGCGAGCGCAGCACCGCGCAGCTATTAGTCGAGCCGCAAAACCAGCTGGCGATCGATAAAAATACCGCTGCAACCGATACCCCGCGAACCGACGCTCCCCGGACGGATGCCAGCCAACCGATCGCAAAAGAACTGGTGCCCATGGTGCAACAGCAGCTGCACACGCTGGAGACCCACCAGCTCACCTGGTCAGGGCAGATATGGCCGGAACAGCAGATGCAGTGGGAAATCCAGGGACAACCTGAACATAAGTCCGGGCAGCAGGATGAACGTCAGTGGAGCACGGAAATGGAGCTGGCCCTGCCTAAGTTAGGCGATGTACATGCCAGACTGGTGCTGGACCAGGGAGGTCTAAAAATAAACCTTCAGGGCGCAGACGCCAAGACCGTGGCGCTGTTCAACCGCCATCTGCCTGCGCTCGCCGCCACGCTGTCCGAGTCGGGAATTGCAGTCAGCGGCGCTATCGTGCAAAAATCATGATGCAGCCACAACAGGCCGCTGTCGCCCTAGCCTACGGTCAGAGCAGCGGCGCCCCTAAAGTCGTGGCCAAAGGGCGAGGCCTGATCGCCCAGGCCATCATAGACCGCGCCAAACAGAACGGGGTTTACGTGCATGAATCCGCCGATCTGGTGGGACTCTTGATGCAGGTGGAACTCGATCAGCAGATCCCCCCTCAGCTTTACATGGCGGTTGCCGAACTGCTGGCCTGGCTATATCGACTGGAGCACGAGGATAGCCCCGCTTTTCCACCGACTGGAATGCCGTAATTTTGTTACCATGCAGATCTGACATAGCGGTCGCGACAACATGGAAAATGATATCCCGCAAAAAATCGAAATCCTCTCCGTTGAGGCGGATGATCCCTATCGCATCACCAATCAGCTGGAAATCGAATTCGTCCTAAGACACATCATCAAGAGCGAATCGCGCATTGCGCTGTATTACTCTGATGAGCCGCATGCCTTCATCCTGACCCGGCTGCTGGGCGTGGATGCGAGCGGTCTTTGGCTGGAGTCGCCTGCCGATGAAAAACGAAACCGCTGCGTGCTTGAAAGCCATAAACTGGACTTCGTCAGTTCACACGCTCAGGTCAAGGTGCAGTTCGTGACGGATCGCGCCACGAGTGCCAGCTATCTTGGCAAACCGGCCATCTTCCTGAAACTACCCCAAAGCATACACCGCCTGCAAAGGCGCGAATACTTCAGGCTGACCACCCCGGTTGCCAACCCGCTGCACTGTGTGATCCCGATCGAAGAAGCCGCAGAGCGCCATATCCATGACGTCACCATCATGGACATCAGCGGCGGAGGAGTGGGACTTACCTGCACCGAGCAGGATACCGTGCTGATACCGGGTCACACTTACCGCAACTGCAGGATCAACCTGCTGAACGGCGGTGAATTTACCGGCACCATAGAGGTCAAGAATCTGGTCGTGCTGTCCGGCCAGCAGGGGCAGACCGTACGACGCGCCGGATGCGAATTCAAGAATCTGGACGGAAAATCCGTCATACAGCTGCAACGCTATGTCACCGACATGCAGCGCATCAAAACCGGCAGCTGAGCCGCGCTTATGACGACGAAAACTTCAATAATCTGCACGGCGACGAAATGAACAAAGCAAATTGCACTGGCAGATCTGCCGCGACGGCAATCGACCCCTCTACAGAGGAGATCAACGCATTGGTCGAACGGTACAATTCAGGAGCGAAGCTTGAAGCTGAACATCAGGCACGCCTGCTGACCGAAGAATATCCTGCATCCGGTACTGCATGGAAAGTGCTGGGTGCGCTTCTGCAATCTTCAGGAAAAGACGCCATCCACGCACTGCAAAGAGCCGCGGAATTACTGCCGGATGATGCGGAGGCGAACAACAATCTGGGTGTCGCACTGCATCAATGCGGTAATAGCAAACAGGGAATCGAATATCTCAACCGTTCAATCTCGATTGATCCCAATTTTGCCAAAGCATACTTCAATTTGGGGAACGCGCTGCAAAATTCGGGAGATATTAACGAAGCTGTAAACTGCTACCGAAAAGGACTTCGGATCGCACCCGATGTAGTGGGCCACACCTCTTTGCTGTTCTGCCTGAGCCACAACCGCGATATCGATGCACAAACCCTGTTTGCGGAGCATCTTCGTTTCGCAAAAGAGCATGAAACTCCATTACGTCCGCATTGGACCACTCACCAAAATTCAAAAATTTTCGATCGCCCGTTGCAGATCGGAATCGTTTCAGGCGATTTATTTCATCATGCCATTGCCTCGTTTATCGAACCGCTGCTGACCCACCTGAGCAAACGCGCAGATCTGTCGCTGCATGCCTATGCAAATCACGCGGTTGACGACAATGTCAGCCAGCGTCTAAAAACCTATTTTGTGCATTGGACCCCCGTCTCGGGACTGCCAGACGAGGCGCTGGCAAAAAAAATCCGCGAGGATGGTATCGACATCCTGATCGATCTTTCAGGCCACACCGACAAAAATCGGCTGCTGACCTTCGCGCGCAAACCGGCCCCGATACAAGCCAGCTGGATGGGTTACCCCGGCACCACCGGCCTTGCCGCCATGGATTACTATCTGGCCGACCGTTTTTTTATTCCTGAGGGACAGTTTGACGACCAGTTCACCGAAAAGCTTGTCCGCATGCCGGGCAGCGCACCTTTTCTGCCCTATCAGGGCGCCCCTGAAGTCAATGCACTGCCCGCCCACACCAATGGCTACATCACCTTCGGCAGTTTCAACCGGCTAAATAAAATCAGCCGCGCCGTCATCGCCCTCTGGGCTAAGATACTGCGCGCATCGCCCGATTCGCACATGATACTGGGGGGAATAGAGCATTTTGAGACCCCGTTGAAATGGTTTGCAGAGGAAGGAATTGCGCAAAACCGCCTGAGCTTTTACGGACGCATCGACATGGGGCAATACATGGCCCTGCACCATCAAGTCGACGTCTGTCTCGACACCTTCCCCTACAACGGCGGCACCACCACCCTGCACGCACTCTGGATGGGCATCCCCACCCTGACCCTGGCGGGAAAAACCGCCGCAGGACGCCCGGGAGCTTGCATCATGGGACATGTCGGACTGGATGATTTTATAGCTTACGATGCAGACGAGTTTGTGCAAAAAGGAGTGTCCCTCGCGACCAATCTTCAGGCACTGTCCAATATCCGAAACACACTGCGAGACCGCTTCAATGCCTCTGCCATGGGACAACCGGAGCTTATCGCCAAAGGCGTGGAACAAGCACTGCGCATCATGTGGAAAAACTGGTGCACAGGCTTACCCGCAAAACCGTTCGAAGTGACGCTAAAGTCAGACGAAATAGAGGAAAAAAACGCTCCCGACTCCTTATCTCCGGAAATATTGACTAAAGCCATCAGGCAGGCGATGCAGCTGGCCGTTGCCGAACATCAGGCCGGCCGCCTGCAAAAAGCCACAGAGCTTTATGAGAGCATACTGCAGATCAACCCGGAAGAGCCCGATGCAAACCACAACATGGGCATACTTACGTTGCAAAATGAATCGGCAGAAGCGGCATTACCTTATCTGCTAAGAGCACTGGATGCCGATCCTGCACGCGGCCAGTACTGGCTAAGCTATATAGATGCACTGATAGTGTGCAGAAAAATAGAAGAAGCAGGGCAAATTCTGGAACTGGCTCGGCAACAAGGTTTGCAGGGGGAGGAAGTCGAACAGTTAAATAATCGACTGATCATGGAATCCAAACCCACTGATTTATCGTCTGAGGCAAACGGTGTTCACAAAAAGAAAACCAGCAAGAAACCCCTCGAACCGGTCGGAAAAAAACCCCGCTCCCGGGATATAGATAACCTGGTACAGCAATACTCGGCCGGGAAATATGCAGAAGCACTTAGTATCGCTCGCTCAATGTCGAACAATTTTCCGTACTTTGGTTTTGGCTGGATGTTGCTAGGTGCCATCCTTAAAAAAATAGGACAGGATGAAGAAGCGATTTTCCCCATGCAACAGGCGGCAAAATTCATGCCAAATGACATGCAGGCCCACAGCAATCTCGGACTAACCCTGCAGCATGCAGCAAGACTTGAAGAAGCAGAGGCCAGCTTCAGAAGAGCGCTGCAGATCGCACCCAAGAATGCGGAGATACACAACGATCTGGGCAATACACTCAAAGACATGGGCCGACTGGAGGAAGCAGAAGACTGTTACCGGCGGGCTTTGAAAATCCGTCCGGATTATGCCGAAGGTTATAACAATCTGGGGGTCACCTTGCAACACCTCGAACGCTTTGAGGAGGCACGGGACTGTTATCAGCGTGCGTTACGCCTCAATCCGGAATACGTGAAAGCACAAAACAATCTGGGAATTGCTTTCATGTCTATGGGTAACGCAGATCAGGCCATAGCCTGTTACCTCAGCACCCTGAATCTTCAACAGGACTTTGCCGAAGCTCACAACAACCTTGGACTCGCGCTCCAGTCCAAGTCGCAACTCATCGAAGCCACGGCCTCCTTCCGCCAGGCTTTAAAACTCAATCCAAACTACTACACCTCACATACCAACATGCTGTTTTGTCTCGCCCACAGCGACATTGAGCCAGATGCATTGTTTAAGGAGCACCTGAAATTCGCCGCACAATTTGAAATGCCGCTACGCAAATACTGGAGGACGCACACCAACTCAAAAAATCCGGAACGCCGCCTGCAAATCGGCATCGTTTCAGGCGATCTGTGCAGTCATTCCATCGCTACCTTTATAGAACCGCTGCTAAAGAGCCTTTCAGCCACAACGGGTTTGACGCTTCATGCTTATGCAAATCACGCGGTAAATGCCCAAACACCCTCCAATATACAGGCCGGGAAAAGCACTCAGGCTCATGCTAGCCATTTTGCAAATATGCTGGTCAGCCTGCGCCTCCAAGGTTATTTCGCACACTGGCATCCGGTCTTCAGGCTGTCTGACGAGGCGCTGGCAAAAAAAATCCGCGAGGATGGTATCGACATCCTGATCGATCTTTCAGGCCACACCGACAAAAATCGGCTGCTGACCTTCGCGCGCAAACCGGCCCCGATACAAGCCAGCTGGATGGGTTACCCCGGCACCACCGGCCTTGCCGCCATGGATTACTATCTGGCCGACCGTTTTTTTATTCCTGAGGGACAGTTTGACGACCAGTTCACCGAAAAGCTTGTCCGCATGCCGGGCAGCGCACCTTTTCTGCCCTATCAGGGCGCCCCTGAAGTCAATGCACTGCCCGCCCACACCAATGGCTACATCACCTTCGGCAGTTTCAACCGGCTAAATAAAATCAGCCGCGCCGTCATCGCCCTCTGGGCTAAGATACTGCGCGCATCGCCCGATTCGCACATGATACTGGGGGGAATAGAGCATTTTGAGACCCCGTTGAAATGGTTTGCAGAGGAAGGAATTGCGCAAAACCGCCTGAGCTTTTACGGACGCATCGACATGGGGCAATACATGGCCCTGCACCATCAAGTCGACGTCTGTCTCGACACCTTCCCCTACAACGGCGGCACCACCACCCTGCACGCACTCTGGATGGGCATCCCCACCCTGACCCTGGCGGGAAAAACCGCCGCAGGACGCCCGGGAGCTTGCATCATGGGACATGTCGGACTGGATGATTTTATAGCTTACGATGCAGACGAGTTTGTGCAAAAAGGAGTGTCCCTCGCGACCAATCTTCAGGCACTGTCCAATATCCGAAACACACTGCGAGACCGCTTCAATGCCTCTGCCATGGGACAACCGGAGCTTATCGCCAAAGGCGTGGAACAAGCACTGCGCATCATGTGGAAAAACTGGTGCGAGGGACGGCCTCCGGCTTCTTTCGAAGTTAGCCGGGAAGAAATAACCCGTCAGGAGGTTAAATAATGACAACTTCTCCGATTTACGTCACGCAACCGTTATTGCCGCCGCTTGAGGAATTCATCCCCTATCTGGAGCAGATCTGGAAAAACAAATGGCTGACCAACAGCGGCCCGTTCCACGAACAGCTGGAACAGGCTTTGTGCGACTATCTGGGCGTCAAACATTTGGCGCTGTTCACCAACGGCACGCTCGCCTTGGTAACGGCGTTGCAGGCGCTGCGCATCACAGGGGAAGTAATCACGACCCCTTACTCCTTCGTGGCAACCGCGCATTCCTTGCTGTGGAACGGCATCAAGCCGGTATTTGTCGACATCGATCCTGTCACGCTCAACCTCGACCCTGCAAAGATAGAGGCTGCCATCACCCCGCAGACCACCGCAATTATGCCGGTACACTGCTACGGACACCCTTGCGACGTGCAGCGCATACAACAAATTGCCGACAACTACGGCCTGAAGGTCATCTATGATGCGGCGCATGCTTTCGGCGTCCAGGATGCACGCGGCAGCGTCTTAAACCACGGCGATCTGTCGATACTCAGTTTTCACGCAACCAAGGTATTCAACACCTTCGAAGGCGGCGCGATCATCTGCCCTGACGAAAAAACCAAACGGCATATCGATCACCTGAAAAATTTCGGCTTTGTCGATGAGGTGACTGTCGTGGCAGCCGGCATCAACGGCAAGATGAGCGAAATCAACGCGGCCTTCGGTCTGTTGCAGCTCAAGGGGATCGATGCCGCCCTGCAAAAACGTAAAGCCATAGACACACGCTACCGGGAATGTCTGTCGGATGTTAAGGGCATACAGTGTCTGACAGAGGCTGGTCAGAAGAAGGCCAACTACGCCTACTTTCCGATACTGGTCGGACAGGACTACCCGGTCAGCCGGGATACCCTGTATCAAAGACTGCGCGACAACGGTATCTATGCGCGGCGCTATTTTTATCCTCTGATCAGCGATTTCCCGATGTATCGCCGGATGCCTTCGGCGGCACACGATAATCTTCCCGAGGCAAGGAAAGCTGCCAGCGAGGTAATATGTCTGCCAATTTATCCGGATTTAAACAATGAACAGGTTGATTTTATTGTAGAGTTGATCACTTGCTGATTTTCGGCCAATTTTAAAGGTAAACCATCCGAAGATAGTCATGCGACTCACCGATCAACAACGCACAATCATTCGTTCAACTGTCGCCGAAACCTTTGGTGCAGTGGTCGGTGTATGGCTGTTTGGATCCAGAGTGGATGACAGCAAGCACGGTGGCGACATTGATCTTTTGATTGAAACAAATCAAACCGATATCGAATCAATAATGCGAGCCGAAATTTCTTTCGTCACAAAACTCCAGGCAAAAATCGGCGAGCAAAAAATCGACGTACTACTGGATTACCCATCGCGAAAAAGCCGCCCGCCCATTTTTTCCATTGCCAAACGAACCGGAATTTTGCTATGAATAACACGATTTCTGCACTTCGACTGAAAGACGCATGGCGGGAATGTGAGCGCAACGTGTATCACATGCGCCATGCATTAAGGTCTCTTGCGCACTTTTTACCGATGACGGGAGACAGGTTTGAGCACCTGAATGACGAACAAGTACAGATTATCGATCAGTTTATTCTGCGTTTTACAAAGTTGCAGGATGCGATGGGTAGCAGGCTTTTCCCGGCTATACTGCAGTTTCTGCAAGAACCATACGAAGAGCGTCCGATGCTGGATAAACTCAACCGATTAGAAAAATTAGGGTATCTCCAGAACGCAGAAGCATGGCAATACATTCGCAATACGCGTAACAAATTCGCTCATGACTATCCTGATGACTGCGAGAAAAACGCCGCACTGATCAACCTGGCCTGCGAAGCCGCTGAGGATATGTGTAACATTCTCTCAGCGATGGAGAAAAAACTGCGTGCAGATCAGCCAAATATCGAACTGGGAAAATGTCTGTACGCCACCTCCTCGCAACAATAATCTGCAGGTTCAGAAATCAAGCTCAATAAAATGAAAACCGTTGCCATCATGCAGCCCTACTTTCTGCCCTACATCGGCTATTTTCAGTTGATCGCAGCGGTAGATCTTTTCATTATTTACGACAATGTCAAATATACCAAAAAGGGCTGGATCAACCGCAACCGCATATTGAAAAACGGGAAAGATGTAATTTTCTCGCTACCGTTAAAGAGCAATTCGGATTGCCTGGACGTGTATGAGCGCGTACTTGCTGCAGATTACAATCGCGAGAAGCTGCTGAATCAGTTAAAAGGCGCATACCACCGAGCTCCTTATTTTAAACAGGTGTTTCCGCTGATTGAACAGATAGTGCAGTTTAAGGATGAAAACCTGTTCCGCTACATATTGAACTCCATCGTCAAAATATGCGAGTACCTGAAAATTACAACCCGCATACTGATTTCTTCCGAAATTGCCATTGATCATGAACTCAAAGGGCAGGATAAGGTGCTCGCCTTATGTAAGGCATCAGGTGCCAGCACTTATCTGAACGCCATCGGTGGCATGGAGTTGTATTCGAAGGGAACATTCCTGGAAAATGGCATTGAACTGAAATTTATCCGTTCGATTCCGTTCGAATATCCACAGTTCGCCAATGAGTTTGTGCCTTGGCTGTCGATCATCGACGTGATGATGTTCAATGCGCCGGAGAAAATTATAGAGAAGGTAAATGGTGACTATGAACTGGTCTGATGCACCAACTAAACGGAGGCTGGTATGAGCAATACGCTTGATAAATACGTAGCCGCCTATCAGGGTGACAACTTATACGACTTCGACAACGAGATTCTGCTGAACTGGTATCCGCAGCGAGTGTTGCACCACGCTGGGGAAGCACGTTCTCTGCTGGAGTTGGGGCTGGGTCATGGTTACACCACCGATATTTTTTCGCGCCATTTCGCACACCACGTGGTGCTGGAAGGCTCTCCCGCCGTGGTACGCAATTTTCGAGAGAAACATCCAGAATGCAAAGCACAGATTGTTGAAACTTATTTTGAAAATTTTTGCACTGACGAAAAATTTGACCTAATTGTCATGGGATTCATCCTCGAACACGTGGATGATCCCCTGCTGATTTTGCAACGCTTCCGCAACTTTCTTGCTCCTGGCGGAAAAATGTTCATAGCTGTACCGAATGCGGAGGTACTTAACCGCAGACTAGGGTATCTAGCCGGTTTTCTGGACGACGTAACCACCTTGTCTGAGAACGACCTGTTGCTCGGTCACAAACGTTTTTACACCGTGGACAGTCTGATCGCCGATGTGGAGCGGGTCGGTTGCGGCGTAGACCGGTTGGAAGGCATTTATCTTAAGCCGTTTACCACCCGCCAAATTGTTTCGTTGCAACTGGATCGCAAGGTCATTGATGCGTTATGCATCGTCGGCATTGACCGCCCTGAGCTTAGTTGCGGCCTGCTCGCCGAGATTTCCGTCCGATGAAAATATTGCTCGTAGGTGGTCATTCATCACTGGCGCAGGTGCTGCGCCCGGTGCTGGCATCTTTCGCCGAAGTACTGACGGCGGGGCGAAGCGGCTGCGATGTGGAGCTGGATTTATCTTGGCCTGCCGAGCGTTTCGATCTGCCTGCCGGGGTGGATGCTGTCATCCATCTCGCTGCACATTTTGGCGGGCAGAGTTTTGACGCAATTCTTGCCGCCGAAGAGGTGAATGTGCTGGGCGCCCTCAAGTTGGCTCATGCCTGTACCCTTGCCAAAGTAGAGCAACTGGTGCAAGTCTCCAGCATCTTTGCTGGTCTGGGTGAAGAATCGTTGTTTTACAACAGCTACGCTTTGTCCAAGCGCCATGCCGAAGAACTTACCCGGTTGTATTGCCGAAGTGCCAGTTTGCCGCTGGCAATTTTGCGCCCATCGCAACTATATGGTGAGGGTGAATCCTTCCGCCGCCACCAGCCTTTCCTTTATGCGTTGTTAGATCAGGCGCAATGCGGCGGGGATATTGTGCTCCACGGTAGGAATGATGCAAGGCGCAATTTCATCCACGTTGCAGACGTGGCTGAAATCATCGCACGCGTGGTGCAGCAGCGTATCGAAGGTCGTTACGATTGCGCAAGCCTATCTAACGTACGCTTTTCCGAGATTGCGACAGCTGCTGTAAGTGCCTTCGCTAGCGCAAGCGATGTCCGCTTTGATGCGACTAAACCCGACATTCCAGATAATGTTTTTGAGGCAGATGAATCACTGTATCGGCTGATCAATTATTACCCACAGATTTCACTACTACAGGGACTGGCTCGCGAGGCGGCACGCAGAAAGGCTTTGCCATGAAGCGGGTTCTAGTTTCCGGTGCCAGCGGTATTGTCGGCTACGGCATACTGCGATCACTGCGGCAGGCAGGGCAACCGTGCTTTCTGGTTGGTACATCAATTTACGACGATTCTGTCGCACCTGCTTTCTGTGATGTGTTCGAGCAAGCCCCAGCTACCAATGCGCCTGAGTATCTCGATTGGCTAATAGCTACGCTACGAAAACACCGCATTGACATGTTGATCCCTGGCATAGAAATTGATATGTACCACTGGGTAGAGCATGTTCCGCAGATACACGCCACCGGTGCGCTGCCCTTGCTCAACGTGCCGGAACTGATTGTCCTATGCAAGGACAAGTGGGGTTTCTATCAGCGGCTGGTGACAGCAGGGGTGGATTGCGCTATCGAGAGTTCGCTTAACCAGGATTTTGCTTCGCTGGCTAAGAAGTTCGGCCTGCCGTTCCTGCTTAAACCGCGCAGGGGCTTTGGTTCCAAGGGCATTGTACGGGTAACGTCGGAAGAAGTTTTTCTCAAGCATTGTACTGACATTGGCGCGGTATTGATGGCGCAGCCCATCGTCGGCAACGATGAAGAGGAGTTCACTACTTCGGCGTTTTGCGATGGGCGCGGAGGTTTTTTTGCCAGCATGACGCTACGGCGCAAATTGTCACGTGACGGTTTCACCGATAAAGCTGAAGTGTCCGAGACAACAGAGTTTATTCAGACGATAAACGAGCTGTGTCATTTATTGCGCCCTTATGGGCCAACTAATTTCCAGTTTCGCCGCTGTAAGGGGGAGGTGAAACTTCTGGAGATTAACCCCCGAATTTCATCTTCGACTTCCATACGGGCTGCCTTTGGGTACAACGAGAGTGCCATGGCAGTGGACTATTTTCTGAGACATCAAACGCCAGTTCAGCCTGAAATCAGGCGGGGGCGCGCGGTTCGATACACCGACGAACATATATTTTATGAAGATAGCATTCATCTCTGATATTCACGGAAATTACGAGGCGCTCAAAGCAGTGCTGGTCGAAATTGATCGGTTGGGTGCGGATCGCATCTACTGTGCGGGTGATGTGGTGGGCTATTACTCACAGATCAATGAGTGTTGCCACACCCTTCGCGAGCGAAATATACCCTGCGTGATGGGCAACCATGATTGGTATATGGCAGGAGGAGGTTTCTGCCCTCGTTCGCGCAGCGTAAACGATTGTTTAGCCTATCAGCGCACCATCATTGAGCCTGGAAATCTGGACTGGCTGCGTAGCTTTCCTGTGCAGCGTGAAATTGGCGAGGTAAGGTTGGTGCATGGTGGCTGGGCTGATCCGATTGATGAATATCTTAAACCCAGTGCCGAGTATTTTGAGCGGGTGCTGGGGCGGGTGTTTGTGTCTGGGCACACCCATCTGCAAACCTTACAGCGCTTTGGCAACAGGATTTATTGTAACCCAGGCTCGGTGGGACAGCCGAGAGATGGCGATCCACGTGCGGCGTTTGCCGTGTACGATGCCGGTGAATTTTCTCTGCATCGCGTCGAATACAACATGCAGAAGGTGTTTGACCTGATGGACGCTGCTGGCTTCAACGATTATTACTATGGCGGTCTCAAGACGGGTGCACGTAATTTACGGCGGCTGGCAGACAATTAGAACGGGGCTTTCATGTTCAGATGGAAAAAATTAGGCAAGGTGTTCGATCCCAAGGACTTGACTGCCGCAAGCTGGATGCACGAATTCGCCCAGTCGCCCTCGGTGCTGATCACAGATACTCATGTGCGGGTGTATTTTTGTTCGCGCCCAGCACCCGGCCCAGATGGGCAATATCTCAGTTACATCTCCTACATTGACCTTGATCGCAGCAATCTTCTTAACATATTAAGGGTGTGCAAACAGCCAGTGTTGGAGCTTGGGAAATACGGCACCTTTGACGAATTCGGCACTTACCCCGTATCGGTGATTCGCGATGGCAGCGAGATTCGCGCCTATTACGCAGGCTGGACGCGCTGTGAATCTGTACCTTTCAATGCCGCCATCGGCTTGGCGGTCAGTCGCGATAGTGGCGAGACTTTTCATCGGTTGGGCGATGGGCCTGTATTGTCTTACACACCTGACGAACCTTTTTTGCTCGGCAGTCCACGCATCCGCAGGTTTAATGGAAGCTGGCAGTTATGGTACGTGGCTGGCAAAGAATGGCGTGTAACAGATGGCAAGCCGGAGCCAGTGTATAAGATACGCATGGCCACCTCGGACAACGGCATTGACTGGGTCAAACATGGTCGGGATTTAATTTCGGATAAACTGGGTGAGCATGAATGTCAGGCTTGTCCGGACGTAACATTCCATAACGGCCAATACCACATGTTCTTTTCCTACCGCGACATCCGCAACTACAAAGGGCGGGAGGGTGGCTACCGCATTGGTTATGCCGTATCGACGGACATGGTGAACTGGCAACGCAACGATGAATTATCAGACATCAATTTGTCTGAAACAGGCTGGGACTCCGAAATGGTCAACTATCCGCATCTGTTCGAGCTGGAAGGTGCGACTTACATGTTGTATCAGGGCAATGGTATGGGACGAGCCGGGTTTGGTCTGGCGATGTTGGAGTCGGAGGATGCATGGGGGCAAGTATGAAGTGGAAGAAGTTGGGTAAAATATTCGATCCGACTGAGCATACGCTACCCAATCGCTGTGTGGAGTTTGCTCAGTCTCCGCAGACTCTGGTGTTGGCAGACCGCGTGCGGGTATATTTCTCTACACGCGAGCGCGACAGCTTGGGAAAATATTTGAGTCACGTCGCTTACGCCGATTTCTCACGTGATATGAAGCACCTGCTCGGGGTATCCGCACAGCCCGTGCTACCGCTGGGAGAGCTTGGCTGCTTCGATGAACACGGCATTTTCCCTATCAACGTGCTCAGGGATGACGACCGGGTGCTGGCTTATACCACTGGATGGAATCGTAAAGTATCGGTGTCGGCAGATGCTTCCATTGGTCTTGCCATCAGCCATGATGATGGACAAACTTTCAAGCGGTACGGCTCCGGGCCATTACTGACCGCTTCGCTGAAAGAACCGTTTCTGGTGGCCGATGCCTTTGTGCAGCGCTATGGCGACACTTATCACATGTGGTACATCTACGGCACCAAGTGGCAGAAGTTTATCGAGACCGAACCGCCTGACCGTGTGTACAAGATAGCTCACGCAACCTCGCCGGACGGTATCAACTGGCAACGGGACGGAAGGCAAATCATAAGCGATCGGTTAAACTCAGACGAATGCCAGGCACTTCCAACGGTTATCTGTATAAATAATGTATATCACATGTATTTTTGCTATCGTCAGGCACATCGCTTCCGGCATGACAGCAGTCGAGCGTATCGCATCGGTTACGCCAGTTCTACCGATCTAAAAAGCTGGATACGCAATGATAGTCTGGCGGGTATAGATGTTTCCGACGAAGGTTGGGATTCGCAGATGCAGAGCTATCCGCATGTATTTGAATGCGATGGCAAGGCATATTTACTATACAACGGCAACGAATTCGGACGTCACGGCTTCGGTTTGGCAGTATTAGAAGCGTAAACAATCTGGAGAAAAACATGTTGGCACCAAGAAACTACAATCAGGAAATCAACGATGCGGACAACGCCGCAAGCGAGAAGTATGCCTATGGCTTCGATTACGATGTAATGCACCCCTACATGATTCGTTCGTTCGAGCCGTTTTTCAAAAATGGCAGTATGCTTGAACTCGGCAGTTACAAAGGAAATTTCACTCAACGCTTCCTGCCTTATTTTTCCGACATCACCTGTATTGAGGCTTCTGACGCCGCAATAAACGAGGCGCGCAGCAAACTGGGCGATAAGGTGCAATTCATCAATGCACTCTTCGAAGAAGCTGTCTTGCCAAAACGCTATGACAACATCGTGCTGACGCATGTGCTGGAGCATTTAAATGATCCTGTGCAGGTACTGAAACGCATCAACGACGAGTGGCTGAACGATGATGGCAGATTCTTTCTGGTATGTCCCAACGCCAATGCACCCTCACGCCAGATCGCGGTGAAAATGGGACTGATTTCTCACAACTGTGCCGTCACACCTGCCGAAGCCGAGCACGGCCATCGCTGCACCTATACGCTTGATACACTGGAGCGTGATGCAACAGCAGCCGGACTGAAGGTTATCCACCGATCCGGTATATTTTTCAAGGCACTGGCCAATTTCCAATGGGATCGTCTGCTGCAGACAGACATCATCTCCAGGGAGTATCTGGATGGCTGCTACAAACTCGGCCAACAGTATCCTGACCTGTGCTCCAGCATATTTCTGATGTGTGAACGCGGCGAATAACTCTCTGGAGTCATGACATTATGAATAAATCTGTACTGATATTTCCCGGCGGCATGCCGCGTTCTCTGGAGTACCTGCAAAAATGTCTGCGTGAAAATCAACCCGTCATCGGTGCTTCCTCGCTCGACTATGATGTTTCAAAAGAGCAATACCCGCAGTGGTTGCATCTGCCATTTGTCACACAGCCAGATTTTAATGACGCGCTTAAACAAGCGATTTTGGATTTCGAAATAGCGGGTATTTTCTCACCCAACCCCGTCATTTGGGATCACCTCAACCGCACTCTGCAAGAAATTTCACCGGGTGTATCTTTAGTCAACGATTCGCCGGTCAATATAGAACTGGGCGGGTACCGGACTGCCAGAAAACACGCCCGCTCACTGATAGAAAAACCACTGCAACTGGCTTCAAGCTGCGAAATTAAGCCTTCCATGTCCGAAATTGAACTGGCCGCCCTGTTCCGACATGCGGAGATCATCCCCGGCATGTGCGATCACGAAAAATTTTGCGTGTTGTGCGAAATTTCACGCAGCAGCCCAGCAGGGGACATCGTAGAGATAGGAAGCTGGTGGGGAAAATCCGCCTTCATACTGGCAAGACTCGCGCACTGTTATCAGATCGGAAATCTGTTGTGCGTGGATCCTTGGTCGAATGCAAATCTGGTTCAACAGGACAGCAGCGGGATGGTCGACCGCGTATCGGCACAGGTCGATGCTGAAGAAGCGCTAAACGTATTTGAGATGAATTTACTCCCCTATAACGCCAACCATATCAACTATCTGCGCATGCCATCCGTGGAGGGGGCAAAACAGTATCGAGATCAGCGCAGTGCGACTACGGCAGCTTTTGGCACTACGGAGTATTGCGGCCATATCGCGATCCTGCATATAGACGGTAATCACAGCTACGAAGCAGTAAAAGCCGATATTTTGGCGTGGGGTAGCTTTGTTGTGGGAGGTGGTTGGATCATTTTTGACGACTATATCTGGCCGTACGGGGACGGACCTCAGCGTGCGGGAGACGAGTTCCTGACCGACAACCAGGATAGAATCGACGTTGCCTTTGTGATGGGCAGCGCTCTGTTTATACAGATGGCAAGCTAGCTTTGAACAGCTGATAAACCCGGAAAAACAGTGTACGCAGATAACCAGAGGGGAAATTGACATGTTGTATTTGAACATCGACCATTTGCGACGCTGCATGCAGACGCTCGATTCCTCGCTGGCGCTCTATATGAAAGCCGAGCCTGATAGTATCGATCAGGAAGTATTTCGCAACGCCATCGTAAAAAGCTATGAATTGACGCAGGAAACCGCTTTCAAGCTGCTGAAAAAGGCGCTGAAAGTATATGGGCACGGCGGAAAAAAACTGGAATCGACTCCGGTTAAGGATATTCTGCGGCTCGCTGCGGTTCATGACTTGATGACGCTGGCAGAGGTGGAACGATGGTTCGCCTATCGCGACAACCGCAATAACACCGCTCATGATTATGGCGAACAATTTGCCAGTGAAACCTTGGCACTGATACCCGGTTTTTTGCAAGATATTGGCACGCTGGCCGATGTGCTCGAACGCAAACTGGGCAGGCAGGGAGAACATCTTGACGGTTGAATCGCTGCATTTGCCAGCTGCCTATTTGAAGATGGTGCAGGATGTTTTGCGCGCTCATTTGCCCGAAGCGGAAATATGGGCTTATGGCAGTCGAGTGAACGGCGATTTTTATGAGGCGAGCGATCTCGATCTGGTGGCGCGCCAACCGGATGATTTAACGCGCAGACAAACCCGTTTGCACGAGGCCATCGAAGCGTTTTCACAAAGCAATCTGCCCATCATCGTGCAAATAATCGACTGGGCAAGCATCACGGCGGAATTCCGGGAGGAAATCGCCGCAAAGCATGTCGTCATCGCGAGAAATGCGCCATCAGAAAAGGCAGAGGTATGAGCTTTAGAAACGGCAATCTCTAAGGCTGGAAGAATCCGCTCAAACCCTGCCGCGCGTATTGTTCACAGTGGGAAATGGCATGACACATCAATACAGGCACACTAAACCTGCATATTCATGATGTCGTTGTAAGCCTGAACAACCTTGTTGCGCACCTGCACGGTGGCCTGAAAATTGATCCCGGCCTTTTGCATTGCGATCATGGTGTCGCTCAAGGAAACCTTGTCGTCCCCCATCACGAAGGCTTTTTGCAGTGTTTCGGATTTCTCGTGTGACTGTGCCACGCCATCCAGGGCGTTTTTCAGCACCACCGAGAAATCCACTTTCCCGGAAGACGCCGCAGGCGCAGGTTCACGCAGACCCGCCGCCGCTGCCGCCACGCGCATTTGCGCCAACAAACCATCCACCGCCGATATATTGCTCATCTTTGCACTCCCCAAAACAGTCATCAGCAGACAGCTAAAATGACCGCTGCGCGCCACCGGTCACAAGCCGGTTTTTCAGTGATCACACAATACTTGAACAAACACGTGTAACATCACAGAAACAGGCGCGGGATTTTCCCTTTATTCCTGACTTAAAAACCCCGTTCCGCATAGATAATAAAGATCACCATTTGGTGTCGTCGCATTCAACATGACCGAACAAACAGACCACCCTCCCACCGCAAACGGCATCGTCAGCCGCTTTGAGCAACTCAGCGCCCAGCAGAAAATGGGGCTGGGGATAGGCGTTGCAGCGCTGATCGCACTGATCGCCAGCGCCTGGCTGTGGGGACAGGAAGAGGAATACCGCATACTCTACAGCAACCTGTCGGACCGGGACGGCGGCGCCATCATCGAATCGCTGCAACAGCAGAATATCCCGTACAAGTTCACCGAAGGCGGCGGAGCCCTGATGATTCCGGCCCATCAGGTACATGAGGCGCGCCTGAAACTCGCAACCCAGGGGCTGCCCAAGGGCGGAACGGTAGGCTTCGAGCTGATGGAGAACCAGAAATTCGGCATCACCCAGTTCGCCGAGCAGGTCAACTATCAGCGCGCACTCGAAGGCGAACTGGCGCGCTCGGTGCAGAGCATAGGCGCAGTAGCCAGCGCCCGGGTGCATCTGGCCATCCCCAAACCCAGCGTGTTCATCAAGGAACAGCAAAAACCCAGCGCATCCGTCATCCTGACCCTGCACGGCGGCAGACTGCTGGATGCAGCTCAAGTCAGCGCGATCGTGCATCTGATTTCAAGCAGCGTGCCGGACATGTCCGCCAAGAACGTCACCATCGTCGATCAGGACGGCAGTTTGCTAAGCGCCCTGCAGGACGGCAACGGTCTGGGACTGGACGCCAATCAGCTCAAGTACGTCAGGCAGATTGAACAGGATTACATCAAACACATCGAGTCCATACTCAAACCGCTGCTGGGCGCGGACAATGTCCATACGCAGGTCACCGCGAACATCGACTTCTCTCGCACCGAACAGACGGCGGAAGTCTACAAGCCCAATCAGAATCCGGCGGACAGCACCGTGCGCAGCCAGCAGAATTCTGAGACCCTGAACGGCTCAGGCCTTACCGCAAGCGGGGTGCCAGGCGCGCTGTCCAACCAGCCGCCGGTTCCGGCAACGGCTCCCATCGTCTCCCCCCCGCCGGGAGCGGATCCTGCCAATACGGCAAAGATCGACAATCTGCACAAAGAGAACACCGTCAACTACGAAGTGGATCGCACCATCAGCCATACCGTGCTGCCGGTGGGCATGATCAAGCGCCTGTCGGTCGCCGTACTGGTCAACAACCGCAAGGTGACCGATGCCAAAGGAAAAATCAGCTTTAAACCCCTCTCAGACGAAGAGAAGGCGCAGATCGACAATCTGGTCAAAAATGCGGTGGGGTTCGATCAGAGCCGCGGCGACAACGTGAGCGTGCAAAATGCCGCTTTCAGCGACGACAAGGAAGCCGTCCCCGAGATACCCTGGTGGAAACAGCCTGAGATCATAGAGCTGGCGAAACTGATCGCCAAGTATCTGATCATCGCCGTTGTCATGCTGATCGTGGTGTTCAAGGTCATCCGCCCGGCCTTCAAGCCGCTCGAACCGGTCAAGCCAGAGGAGCCCGAAGCCGAAGAAGAACTGGACGAGGAAGGCCATCCGCTCGGCGAAGAGGAAGGCGGAGTCGAAGGTGCAGAAGGCGCGGCAACCGCCGAAGAGGAAGGCGGAGTTTACACGCCGCCGGTTGAACCCTACGAGAAGAATCTTCAGATCGCAAGGCAGATCGCCATGCAGGATCCAAAAATTGTGGCCAGCGTAATCAGGGACTGGGTGAACGGCAATGAGTGACGGCATACAAAACAGCGCAATTTTCCTGATGACCCTGGGAGAAAACGAGGCCGCCGAGGTGCTCAAATATCTGGGCCCCAAGGAAGTGCAAAAAATCAGCACGGCGATGGTTTCGCTAAGCAACCTCAACCGCGATCAGATCTCCCAGGTTTTTCACGATTTTTTGGTCGCTGCCGCCGAAAAAACCACCATAGGCATGGATTCGAACGACTACATCCGCAACATGCTGACCAAGGCGCTGGGCGACGACAAGGCAGCCGGCCTGCTAGACCGCATCATGCACAGCAGCGACACCAGCGGCATCGAAAGCCTAAAATGGATGGATCCTGGCGCGGTGGCGGAGATGATAGGAAACGAACACCCGCAGATCATAGCGACCATACTGGTGCATCTGGAGCCGGATCAGGCCGCCTCCATCATGAAGATGCTCACCGAACGCACCCGCAACGACGTACTGCTGCGCATCTCCACGCTGGACGGTGTGCAGCCTTTAGCCTTGCGCGAACTCAACGACGTGCTGAGCAAGCTGATGAGCGGCGGCGGAACCGGCAAGAAGACCCTCAAGGGCGGCGTCTCTACCGCCGCCGAGATACTCAACTTCATGGGCGGCACACTGGAAGCCGAGATGATGGACAAGGTGCGCAGTTTCGATCCGGATCTGGCGCAAAAAATCGAAGACAAGATGTTTGTGTTCGAAAACATACTGGACGTGGACGACAGAGGCATCCAGCTGATTCTGCGCGAAGTTCAATCCGAGGCGCTGATCGTCGCACTCAAGGGGGCAAGCGAAGAGTTGCGCGAGAAGATATTCAAGAACATGTCGTCCCGTGCCGCCGAAATGATGCGCGAAGATCTGGAATCCAAAGGCCCCGTCAAACTCAGCGAAGTCGAGTCCAACCAGAAAGAAATACTCAAGGTCGTCAAGCGGCTGTCCGATGAAGGGCAGATCGCGCTGGGCGGCAAGGGAGATGAAGATGCCTACGTCTGATATTAGCCATGGCCAATGATCCCAGAGAACAGATGACGGCATTCGAACGCTGGGAGTTGCCCTCTTTCGATGCCACGCCAGTCAGAGCACAGGTCAAGGCACCGCCTCCCCCCGTGTTCGCACCCTCGGTCACCGCTGCGATGAGCGCGGCCACTGTCGCAGCCGAATTAGCGGATGCTCAAAAGCTGGCGCGCGAAGAAGGCTATGCGGCAGGCTATCAGGCTGGATTTTCGGCAGGACTGATGCAGTCCCAGTCAGAGACCTCCCGCATAGAAACTCTGATGGGCAACTTGCAGATCGCACTGACTCAGATAGACGAACAGTTGGCGCAATCGTTGCTCGACCTGTCGCTGGAGATCGCGCGTAAAATGATCAGCGAGACACTGCATACCAGACCCGAAGTCATCGTAAAAATCGTCAGATCCGCAATATCCAGTCTGCCGCACTTCAATCAGAATGCGCATTTGATCCTGAACCCGCAGGACGCCGAACTGGTGCGCAAGCAGATGGGGGAAGAGCTCGCCCATGCCGGATGGAAAATCTTCACCGATGCCAAAATCGAAGCGGGCGGATGCCGTCTGGAAACGGCACACAGCAATATCGATGCGACCAATGCAGCCAGATGGCAGAACATCATCGAATCCATAGGACGTGATAAATCGTGGATGATGAGCTGACACTCAGGATAGATCAGACCGAGATCATCGATCCGGGCGCCCCGGATCACGCCCCCCCCCTTTAAAGCCCGGTGAACACAGTCTGCGCTGGCAGGCTTTTCTGTCGGAAGGACGCGCCTATGTCGCCGAATGCAACCCGATGCCGCCGAGTGGGCATCTGACCAAGGTGACCGGGCTGATCATGGAAGCGGTCGGCTTACAGATGCCGGTGGGAAGCACCTGTGAAATCCGCCTGACAAACAGCACGATTGAAGCGGAAGTTGTCGGATTTTCCGGAGAAAAACTGTTTCTGATGCCCGAAAACGATGTATATGGCTTGGTCCCCGGCGCCCGCGTCAGGCCGGTTGAACCTGCACACACCATGACCCTTGCGGAAAAACGCAAACCGTCACGCCGCCGCAAATCGGATCACGCCAAACACCTGCCGGTCGGCAACATGCTGCTAGGTCGCGTGCTCGATGGTGCAGGAAAACCTCTGGACCAGCTCGGGCCCCTGAACGAAACGGCTTCGGCGCCGTTGCAGAGCCGCCCGTTCAACCCGCTGGAGCGCGCCTCCATCGAAACCCCGCTCGATGTCGGGGTGCGCGCCATCAACAGCCTGCTCTCGGTCGGAAGAGGGCAACGCATGGGACTGTTTGCCGGCAGTGGCGTGGGTAAGAGCGTGCTGCTGGGGATGATGGCGCGCTATACCAGCGCCGACATCACCGTGGTGGGTCTGATAGGCGAACGTGGACGTGAAGTCAAAGAGTTCATCAATGACATTCTGGGGCCTGAGGGCCTGGCCAGATCCGTGGTGGTTGCCACCCCCGCCGACACCTCGCCGCTGATGCGCCTGCAGGGCACCGCCTATGCAACCACCATCGCCGAATATTTCCGCGACCAGGGCAAAAATGTGTTGTTGATCATGGATTCCCTGACCCGTTACGCGATGGCACAGCGTGAGATAGCGCTGGCGGTAGGAGAGCCCCCGGCAACCAAAGGTTATCCTCCGTCTGTTTTTGCCAAACTTCCCCAGCTGGTCGAACGGGCAGGAAACGGACATGAAGGCGGCGGTTCGATCACCGCATTTTATACGGTACTCACCGAAGGCGACGATCAACAGGATCCGATAGCCGACAGTGCACGCGCGATTCTGGACGGTCACATCGTGCTGTCGCGCAGGCTGGTCGAACAGGGACACTATCCCGCCATCGACATCGAGGCGTCCATCAGCCGGGTGATGTCCAGACTTGCCACTCCCGAACATTTAAAACTGGTGCAACGCTTCAAACAGCTGTACGCTCACTACCAGCGGAACCGGGATTTGATCAGTGTAGGCGCCTACATCAACGGCAGCGACCCGTTGCTGGACGAAGCCATCAGAATCTATCCGCGCATGGAGCAATTTTTGAAGCAAGGCATGCTACAGTGCGAAAACTATAACGACAGCATCGCCCAGCTGGCGGCACTGTTTGAAACCATACACTAAAGAACATGTCCAAGCCCTTTGCATTGCAACCCTTGTTGAATCTGGCGCAGATACGCAACGAATCGGCCACGCGTAAACTTGGGGAGCTAAACCGTCAGGAGCACGATACTCAGGCGCAGCTCGACATGCTGCTTGAATACCGTCGTGATTATCAGGCGCGCATGCAAAAAGCCAGCCAGGAAGGCATGACGCCTGCGGAACTGCGGAACTTTCAGGCCTTTATTTACAAGCTGGATGCTGCCATTGCCCAGCAGATCAAGGCGCTGGAACAGAGTAAAATATCGACCCAGAAGGGACGCAGCGAATATACCGGCACACAGCGCAAGCTCAAATCGTTCGACACCTTGCAGCAGCGCCATGCAGAACAGCAGGAAAAAATAGCAGCCAAGCAGGAACAAAAGGCCATGGACGAACACACCGGGAGAGCTGCCGCTTACAAGATGCTCAATCCGGAAAAATAGGAGATTATCGTGATCAATCCCGTACTCAATGTCGTCAATCCGCAACAGGGTGCCAATCAGAAAACCGAATCCGGCCAGACACCCGCCGAGTTCGGCAATATCCTGTCGAAAAAAATGAGCGAGAATTCGGTAAAGGACAAAACCCCCGCTCATCGTGTTCCAGTCAGTCAGGCAGCTGAAGATCAGCCACCCGCACCGGATGCGGCCTCTCTGGCACTTGCGGCCATGCTGGGCTTATCTGTGACAACGCCAAGCATCGGCAAGACGAGCGCAGATACGACGGTACCGCCAGATGCCGCAACACCCGCGACCCAGCCGACAGCGGAGCCTATGATGACCGGTATCGCGCCTCAGACTACTGCTGTCGCGCCCCAGGCAACTGCAGTCACGCCTCAGTCAACCAATGTCGCGCCTCAGAATGCCGCGCCATCGACCTCCGGCATCGCCTCGTCGGCAACCGCGCCCACTAGCCAGGACCTCAGAACGCTTGCCGCTCCCAAAAACGAAGCCCTGCCCGTGGGCAACACACTGACGGTCAATCCCGGCAAGACGGAAACCAAAGCCGAAGTTTTCAAACTGCCGGAAACCCCCGCACCTACTCAGGTGAATATTGCGCCGCAGCCCGTTATCGTCACGGCAAATACCCAGAATCACATCGCCGCACCGCTGAGCAGCCACGCATGGCCTGCCGAATTTGCGCAGAAGATCAGCTGGATGAGCACACAGCAGAGTCAGGTTGCCGAACTGCATCTGAACCCGCCCGATTTGGGCCCCATGAGCGTGGTGCTCACCATCAGCGACAATCAGGCCACCGCACAGTTTTCCTCGCCGCACAGCGCCGTTCGGGAAGCCATTGAAAACGCCATGCCCAGACTGCGCGAAAGCATGGCTGAAAACGGCATCATGCTGGGCAATGCGACCGTAAACGATCAGCCCCCCAGGGATCGCTCGGAATTTACCAGTCCGCGCAAGCGGAGTGAATCGGCCGAGCCCGTCCTGACTACGGAAGCTGCGCCACTCGCCCGCATCGCAGAGCGCAGTCACAACGGCATGGTGGACACCTTCGCATAAACTAAAATTTGATTCAACTTTGCCGTGGAAAACTGCACAATTTGTGTCATCATTCGCCGCGCCAATTTTTCATAACCATCCACAAGGAATCGAGAGATGTCGAAACCCGCCAAACCCGCCGCAGCCCCCGCAGCCGGAGACTTGCCGCCCCCCAAGAGCAAAAAAATGCTCATCATCATTATCGCATTGGTTGTGCTGCTGGCAGGCGGGGGAGCCGCTGCTTTCTTCATGATGAAAAAGGAACACCCGCCCAAGGCTGACCACGCTGCGGCAGCCGAAGAAGCGGATGCGGAAGACGAAGATGAGGTAGATGCCAAACACAAGCTTCCTCCCAAGTTTGTCGAACTGGGCACCTTCACCGGCAATCTGATGAACGATGGCTCCGAGAGCGTCATTCAGGTCGCGGTATCCATCAAACTGGTCAAACCTGAGCTCGAAGAAAAAGTGAAGGAAAGAACGCCTGAAATTCAGCACAAGATCAACATGCTGCTGCAGAGCAAATACCGTTCCGAACTGACCTCCATAGAAGGCAAGGAAAAGCTGGCGAGCGACATCAAGACCCAGGTTGAATTCGTGCTCGGCCTGCGCAAGAGCGCACCGGCCATACGCGCAAAAACGACAGAAAGTGAGACCCCGGCCCACGATGAAGAGGCTGTAAAACCGGCCAAGAAAGGTGTCGCCGAAGTGCTGTTCACCTCGTTCATCATACAGTAATGAGCGAATTTCTCTCACAGGATGAAGTTGACTCCCTGCTCAAGGGAGTGAACGGAGAAGCCGATGATGTTGCAGAGCACGTCGAAGCTTCAGCCGGTGAGGTGCGCCCCTACAATCTGGCGTCTCAGGAACGCATCGTGCGTGGGCGTATGCCCACCATGGAGATCATCAACGAACGTTTTGCCCGCCTGTTCCGCATCGGTTTGTTCAATTTCATACGGCGCACCCCGGAAATATCGGTAGGACCGGTGCGTGTGCTGAAATTCGGCGAATTCGTGCGCAATCTGGCCGTCCCGACCAACCTCAACATCATCGGCGCCAAGCCCCTGCGCGGCAACGGGCTGTTTATTTTCGACCCCAATCTGGTATTTTTAGTGGTGGACAACATGTTCGGCGGCGACGGGCGTTTCCACACCCGAGTCGAGGGGCGTGAATTCACGCAGACCGAACAGCGCATCATCCAGAAGATGCTGGCCGTGGTGTTCGAAACCTACACCAAGGCATGGGAAACCGTACATCCGCTCGAGTTCGAGTTCGTGCGTTCGGAAATGAACCCTCAATTTGCCAACATCGCCACCCCCAATGAGGTGGTGATCGTCACCACCTTCGATATCGAACTGGGCGGTAACGGCGGGGCCTTCCATATCTGCCTGCCCTATTCGACTCTGGAACCGGTGAAGGATCTGCTGTTCAACAACATACAAGGAGAGCATCTGGCGGTAGACTCGCGCTGGCTGCAACTGTTGTCCCGCCAGGTTCAATGCGCGGAAATTGAACTGATTGCCACGCTGGGCGGCGCAAGAATCACGCTGGACCGGGTGCTAAAAATGCGGGTGGGCGATGTCATCCCGATCGAAGTCGAGGAAAATGTCTCCGCATCGGTGGACGGAATACCGGTGATGGAATGTAAATACGGCGTATTCAACAATCAATACGCGCTTAAAATTGTAAAATTGCTGCATACCAATGAAGGAGAAGATCATGTCTGACGAAACCGCCATCACTGCCGATGACTGGGGAGCAGCCATGTCAGAGCAGGCCAGCGCGGAGGCTTCCGGCACCGATGACTGGGCTGCCGCCATGGCCGAACAGACAGCGCCGCCCCCTAAGCCCCATGTATTTGAAAAGTTTGGCGCGGGCAGCGCAGGCAGCACGCCTAACGATCTGGACATGATACTGGACATACCGGTGCAGCTGACCGTGGAGCTGGGCCGCACCAAGATGCCGATCAAGAACCTGCTGCAGCTGGCGCAAGGCTCGGTGGTCGAACTCTCCGCGATGGCCGGAGAACCTCTGGATGTGATGATCAACGGATTTCTGATCGCTCAGGGCGAAGTCGTGGTCGTCAACGACAAGCTCGGCATCAGGCTGACCGACATCACCACGCCCTCCGAACGTCTGCGCCGCATTAACCGCTGATGAAGCTGCTCGCATTTATTTTCAGCGCCCCCTTGAGCGCCGCAGCTGCCGAATCCGCAAGACCTGAGGTGACGGTAGCGAGTACCGGCAGCCTGCTGCAGGTGACCTTCAGCCTGCTGCTGGTGCTGGCCGTCATCATTTTTATCGCCTGGCTGTTAAAGCGGATGAATATCACCGGTCAGCAATCCGACGGCCTGCTCAAAGTCATCAGCAGCGTTGCGATCGGTCAGCGCGAGCGGATCGTGCTGATAGAGATAAACGAAACCTGGCTGGTGGTAGGCGTCGGCCCCGGCCAGATACGCACCCTGCATACGCTGGAGAAGATAGAAGACTGGCAGCCTGCCGCAGCAACCGACCAGAAGTTTTCCAGCCTGCTGGCGACCCTGTATAAGCCCCGCACAGGAAGTTCCGATGCGTCGTAGCCTGTTGCTTGCCATCGCCCTGCTGTTTCTGTCCTGCGGCGCATGGGCAGAGATCGCCGTCCCCGCCATCACCAGCAAGGCAGCGGCTGGCGGCGGTCAGAGCTACAGCCTTAGCCTGCAGACTCTGCTGATACTCACCTCGCTGAGTTTTTTGCCGGCCATACTGCTGATGATGACAGGATTTACCCGCATCATCATCGTGCTTAGCATGTTGCGCTCGGCGCTGGGAACACCCGCCTCTCCTCCCAATCAGGTGCTGATCGGCCTTTCCCTGTTCCTGACTTTCTTTGTCATGTCTCCGGTGTTCGATAAAATCTACACCGAAGCCTACCAGCCCTACAGCGAAAGCAAACTCGACTTGCAACAGGCCGTTGAAAAAGGCGTGGTGCCGCTCAAAGCCTTCATGCTGCGTCAGACCCGCCAGACTGATCTGGCCCTGTTCGTCAAGATCTCCAACAGCGACGAGTTGCAAAGCCCGGAAGAGGTTCCGCTGCGCCTGCTGGTACCTGCCTATGTGACCAGCGAACTTAAGACCGCCTTCCAGATTGGCTTTGTGATCTACATCCCGTTTCTGATCATAGACATGGTGGTCGCCAGCGTGCTGATGTCCATGGGTATGATGATGCTCTCCCCTTCCATCATCTCACTGCCCTTCAAGATCATGCTGTTCGTGCT
The DNA here is from genome assembly GCA_964410705.1 of uncultured Gallionella sp. Taxonomy (GTDB): domain Bacteria; phylum Pseudomonadota; class Gammaproteobacteria; order Burkholderiales; family Gallionellaceae; genus Gallionella. The sequence goes on along the minus strand of CAYPIG010000001.1, from coordinate 46,809 downwards.
GGCCGACGGCTGGAATCTTTTGATCGGCTCGCTGGCACAGAGCTTTTACACCTGAACGAAGATGACTCCCGAATCCGTCATGACGCTGGGACAACAGGCCATAGAGATGACCCTGCTGCTGTCCGCCCCCCTGTTGCTCAGCGCCTTGCTGATCGGTCTGGTGGTGAGTATTTTTCAGGCTGCCACCCAGATCAATGAACAAACCCTGTCGTTCATACCAAAGCTGGTGGGAATTTTTCTGGTACTGGTCATCGCAGGTCCCTGGATGATCACCATGATGGTGGATTTCATCCACCGCCTGTATGGCAACATCCCCTGGATGGTGGGATGATGGGGCGCATTGCAGGATTCGAGAGTCCGCGCTCAGGACCAGCTTGTGATTAACATTACCAGCGCTCAACTGGATCTGTGGCTCGCCACCTTGATGTTCCCACTGGCCCGTGTGCTGGCGATGATCACCAGTTCCCCCATCCTGGGCAACAAACAGCTCCCCAGGCGCATCAAGATAGGGCTGGCAATCCTGCTATCCATCGTCATCGCTCCCACTCTGGATCCCATGCCCGATGTGCAGATAGGCTCTCCGCAAGGACTGCTGATCCTGGTTCAGCAGATCATCATAGGCACGATGATAGGCTTCATCATACGCATGGTTTTTACCGCAGTGGAAATGGCCGGCGAATTTGCCGGACTGCAGATGGGTCTGGGTTTTGCCAGCTTCTATGATCCGCAGAATTCGAGCTATTCGCCCGTCATCGCTCAATGGCTGGGCATCATCGCCTCGCTGATCTTTCTGTCCATGAACGGCCACCTGATCCTGCTCTCCGCCGTGGCGGAGAGTTTTCACACCCTGCCCGTGGGGCAAATGCTGCCCGCCAAAAGCTTTCTGGCGGCTGCGCAATGGGGCGCGAGCATCTTCGCCTATGCACTGCAAATATCCCTGCCGCTGCTCGCCGCGCTGCTGATTGCCAATATCGCGCTGGGCATCCTGACCCGGGCGGCGCAGCAACTCAATCTGTTTGCCATCGGCTTTCCGATCACCTTGTCGGTGGGCTTTTTCGTGCTGAGCTTTACCATGCCCTATTTCGGCCCGATACTGGACAGGCTCACCACCGAGGGGCTGGAAACCGCACTCAAACTGCTCAAAATCACATAGAAAACTGGATTGAGCTCGCAACGACAGCCTGATGAAAACATCCTCTGGCCGTTGCGGGCCGCTTTCATCTGCCGGTCATCTTGTCCGGCAAAGTGATATTCAATTCGAGTACATCGTACTGATCGTGCTTTTCCAGCTGAACCTTGAATGATTCCCGGTCAACGTGGATATACTTCGCGATCACCGCCATCAACTCTTCCTGCAGAGCAGGCAGATAATCGGGGGTCGCGGTACCGCGTCCTGCTCGCTCATGCGCCAGGATGATCTGCAACCTCTCCTTGGCAACGACGGCGGATTTTTTCTCGTTTCCGCGCAGATAATCAATCAAACCGGCGATCATGGACATTTTAGTGGCCTCCCAGCAGTCGTTTGAAGAACCCAGCCTTCTCAGTCAAAAAACGCATGGGCAGTTCTTCGCCCATGAAGCGCCCTACCACGTCACGGTAGGCATCGGCCACATCGCTCTTCTCCAGATGTATCGCAGGGGTTCCCGAATTGGATGCCTGCAGCACCGACTCAGACTCGGGAATCACCCCCAAGAGCGGGATGCGCAATATTTCCTGTATGTCGACAACCGACAACATCGCGCCCGTATTGACCCTTTTTGGATCATAGCGAGTGACCAGCAAATGTTCCCTGACCGGCTCGCGACCCTCGACGGCGCGCTTGGATTTGGCAGAGAGTATGCCCAAAATACGATCCGAATCGCGCACCGAAGAGACTTCAGGGTTGGTGACAATCAGCGCCTCATCGGCAAAGTACATGGCGGTAAAAGCACCCGACTCGATACCGGCCGGGGAGTCGCAGACGATAAAATCGAAAGTCTGCTTGAGCTCTTCCAAGATGCGTTCCACGCCTTCCAGATTGAGCGCATCCTTGTCGCGCGTCTGGGATGCGGGAAGGATATAGAGGTTGTCGCAGTTTTTGTCTTTGATCAGGGCCTGCTTGAGAGAGACCTCGCCATTGATGACATTGATGATGTCGTAAACGACGCGCCGCTCGCAGCCCATGATCAGATCGAGATTCCTCAAACCCACATCGAAATCGATTACCACGGTGCGATTGCCCCGCAATGCCAGGCCGCTCGAAAAACTGGCACTGGTCGTCGTCTTTCCTACGCCGCCTTTTCCTGAAGTAACAACAATAACTTTAGCCACGATTAATTCCTGAGCAGTTGTATGAGTAGCGCATTTTAACCGTAAAGCGCCAATATCTAAAATTTACCGTCAGTAATTGAGCGGTTCTATCACCAGACGAGAGCCATCCAGATGCACTCTGGCGGGTTTTCCGCGCACCTCCTCCGGTATCCCTTCTTCAAACACCTTGAAACAGCCTGCTATCGACAGCAATTCCGCTTCCATGCTGTTGACAAAAATATGAGATTTTTCATTACCCCTTGCACCCGCAATGGCCTTGCCACGCATCGGCGCGTACACATGGATGTCTCCGTCCGCAATCAGTTCTGCACCCGCATTGACGATGGCCAGCACCACCAGATTCGCGCCTTCAGCGTATATGCGCTGACCGGTTCTGACGGGTTTGTCTATCACCAGAGTGTGGCGTTCGATTACAGGGGCTGGCTCCGCCTCGAACAACTCGGGTTGCACTTGCAGTTGTTCGCGTATTTCCTCCTTTTGATGCTTTTGCAGCGATTCGGAAAAAATTCCGAATCCCGCCTGTATGGCCTCATCTCGCTGAACCTCTGAGCCGCCCACCACCCCGGCGACACACATGCCCCGCTCGCGCATGAACAGCGCAAGGTCGGTGAAGTTAAGGCTGAGGCCGGAATCGGCGATTGCCGAGAGTTCCAGAACGATAGGCGTGCTGTAGAAAAAATCAGGACTCTGAGCGAGCCGCTGATCAAGCTCCTGCTTCAACTGGTTCAGGTCGTTGGAGAGCACATGCAACTGCAGCACGGACACGCTGCCGGTTTTGATTTTAAATGCGGGTTCTTCTCGGATCATGTTCACTCAGGCTGCAATCAAAGAGCGAAGTTTAACCCAAAATACAGCGGTCGCAGCACATGTTGCGACCGCTGTAATTACATATAGCTGAACATAGACAAGTTGGCGACCTGGGTGAAGGTCTTTTGCGCCGCCTGCAAGGTCGTCTGTTGCTGGGTCAGATCGCTGATCGCCTGAGTGACATTGGTATCCTGTAAATTGGACAGAGTCTGTTTCAGCTGCAGACTCATGTTTTCACCGGTCACCTGCAATGCATCGATTTCATTGAGCCTCAAGCCCAGAGTCGCCCGGGTATTGAGCACGTTGCTCAGCGCATTGTCTAGGTTTTGCATGCCCACATTCAGGCCGTTGCTCAGATTGCTGCCCACAACCGGACTTTGCAGGGTCGTAATCAGATCCGACAGGGTCTTGAACACGCTGACATTGGTGCTGGGCGTCACCGTAAAACTGTCACCGGCTGCAGGGGCACCGTCGATGCGCATCTGCATGCCGTCAAAGGCAATTGCCTGACCGCTGACATAGGGCTGCGCGCCTCCGACCGGCAATCCCGTTGTGGTATTGGTCACCGTGTAAGTCGTACCCGCTCCAGCACCTGAAAAACTGATACTGTAATTGTTGCCGGTCAGTTGGGCGGGACTGACAACCGAACCGGCACTGATCACCCCGGCGCCGGTGTTCGTTGCGGTGGCCTGCGCAACAAAAGTGCCATTGCCATTCTTGATGCGCATAAACACATCCGCACCGCTGTCGCTGGTCGGAATCTGCCGCCCAGCACTCACCTGCATGGCACGTTGCCCGTCATCGCCGAAATAGCTCACTCCGGCAGGGGTCGCAACAAAAGGCGGCGTCGTGGATTGGAATCCGGAAAACATGTATTTACCGGAGGCATCCGTGCTGTTCGCCAGACCGATCAACTCCTGCAGCCTGCCGTTCAGTTCGGTCGCTATCGTAGCCCTGTCGCTTGCATTGAGCGTGCCGTTACCGGCATATACCGTCGCCGTCTTGGCATCCTGCAACAGCGTCGTCACACTCATCAGTGTGCTCTCGGCAAGCGATATCGGATCACGCGCAGAAATCCGGTTGGCAGCCTGCTGAGTCTGCATCGCATCGGCCTGCGAGGTGATCAGCGCCTGAGTTGCCGCAACCGGATCGACCCCTGCGGTCTGCAAACGCTTGCCGCTGGCAATCTGCTGCTGGGTTTGCACCAGCCGCGCCTGCTGTTGCCCTAAAGCTGCCACGTTGCTGTCAAATATGGTACTGGAACTGATACGCATCACACACCTACCTTCCTAATGACAACAAAGAGTCGAACATGGTATTGGCGATCTGCATCGCCTTTGCCGCCGCCTGATAAGCTCTCTGGTAGCGCAATAGATTCGCCGCCTCTTCGTCCAGATTTACGCCTGCTACCGACTGTTGTGCTGCCGTCGTCTGCACCAGCATCGCATCCTGAGCCTTGCTGGTGATCGTCAGCTCCTGCGCTTTTGCGCCTATCGATCCCACCAACTGGGCAAAAGCGCCTTCAAAACTAGTCGTCCCGTTGGCCAGAGTATTCTGGCTCTGCTGTGCAGCCATCAGCAAGGCATTTCGATTGTCTCCGCTCGCAGTGGTATTGGCGCCGACATTGAAGACATCGCCCGCACCCGGCTTGCCCGTCACCTGCATCGTCCAGCCGTTGTAGCTGATGTCCTGACCCGCAACGTAAGGGATGGAGCCCGCCACTGCGGGGGTCGCACCCGAGACAGTATACGAAGTCGGTGGATTGTTGAAGGTGATCGCAAAAGGCGCGACCGCAAAAGCGCCGCCGCTGATGGCACCCAGACCGGTATTTTTAACGCTCGGAGCTACCAGCATCGTTCCCGCATTGCTGCTCTTGCTGACATTGAACACATCCCCTGCAGCCGGGGTTCCGGTGATCTGTGCGGTCCAGCCGTTGTAACTCACCGTGCTGCTGCCGCCCACTGCGGGAGGAATCAGGCCCGTCCCCAGCATCACCGGAGCGGGCGGATTTCCTCTCATCTCCACCACGTTATAGGCCGTCGGGCTGGTGAAATTGAGACTCACCGCATTGAGATTGTACGCTCCGGTACTGACCTTGGCCGTTCCGCTGTTGGGTGCAACGTTAAAAACATCTCCCGCGGCTGGTGCCGCACTGAGCTGCATGGTCCAGCCGTTGTAACTGATGTTCGGAGCCGTGTATGTCTGCACGCCCGCCACGGCGGGAACGGCTCCTGTCACGGTGTAAGTAGTCGGACTGGTAAAGGTAATGGCAACCGGATTGGTCAGATTCGCATTGGCGGGTGTTGCCACGGTAACGCCTGCCACCTTGCTGACCAGACTACCGGGTGTAGTACCCATAAAGCCCGCACCTGCGGCCGCCAGAGGCGTCGTAGTCGCACCGGCTCCCGGAGTGATCGTCTCAGCCAGTATGATCGCCGCGCCGCCGGACTTGGTAATCTGCGCGGTGCCCAGCGCGAAGGTCCCAGTCAGGGTATATCCGGGATTAGCCGCAGCAAAAGCCGGCCACGCCGCATCAAGGCCCGCAGCGGTGGTCAGAGGGCCAGCTGCGCCCGCCGCGACCGTGCTGTTCAAAAGCGTCTTGCCATCCACGGTAAAGGCGGCAGTAGTAGCGGTGGTGCCCGCAACGGTAACCGCGGACGAAGTGATCGCACCCGATGCCACCGTGGTGATATTGGCCGCATTGGTCGCCTTGATCGCGCCTACACTCTTGAACGGCAATGCCGTTGCGATCTTGGCAGGATCCGTGGTCAGCAACGAAAGGTCTCGCGCGGCATTCGCAGTCGGCCGGATCAGGAAAATATCACCGGGCTGTATGGTGCCCGCACTCAGCGTGACGGAAAAACCGTCCACCCCGGATCCTGGCAGCGTAGGTCCCAGGCTCGTCACGACGTTATCGGCCATACGCGTCACCGTATAGTTGGCACCGTCGTACTTGAGGGTATAGTCACTGGTGGTCAGGGCCGAAACATTGGAAATCGTGCCGGTCATCGTCGCCGTGCCGGTGTTATTGGCACCGATGCTGATGCGGGGCGCGGCCGCGGCAAATAGCGCGCCTCCCGGTGCGCCGTTGAGATCCTGGCCTAACTGGTTCTGCAAATTGAGATTGGCTGCCATCCCCAGCGCCACACGGCCCAGCGCATTCCTGGCAGGTTCAAGATTGGTATCCCTGAAGTTCAGGTAGGCGCCCAGATTACCGCCCTGCAGACTGTTTTGCTGCAAGGTGACTAAATTGCCAGCCCAGTTCCGGTATGCGACATCCACCTTGGATGGATCAGCGGGGTTCTGGACCACCTGCAGCGCCATCGCCTGATCGCCCACTACCAGAGCCTGACCGTTGCCGACAAACACACTCATAGAGCCGTCTGACTGCTGCTGAACCGAGACCTTGATCTCTTTATTGAGCAAATTTACCAACTGGTCGCGCTGATCTTGCAAATCATTGGGCTGCTGCCCCTGCGAGGCTGCAATGGCGCCCTTGATGGAAACATTCAACGCAGCAATCTGAGTCGCGTAAGTGTTGACCGTCTGCACTGAGCCGCTAATCTGCCCGGTCAGATTATTGGCGATATCGCTCAGGCTCTGATCCATGGTCTGAAAGCTGTTGATCGTCGCCTGTGCGGTGCCCAGCACGGTCTGACGGGCAGGGATCGATTCCGGGCTGTTAGCCAGCCCGTTCATCGCATTGAACAGGTTTTGCACCGAACTTGAGACGCCGGAGGTAGTATTAGATACCAGATTATCGACCTGCGTCATGGACGCCAGATAAGTCGACAGATAGCTGGCCTGAGTCTGAACCTGACGCACCTGCCCGGTCAGAAACTGATCGTAACTCCTGACCACCCCCGCAACGCTGACCCCCTGCCCGACAAAACCCACACCGGCAGCCTGCGCGGGAAGCGAACTGACCATCAACGACTGACGGGTATATCCGGGAGTAGCGGCATTGGCTATATTGTGCTGCGTCGTAGTCATCCCGAACTGCGCCGCATTCATGCCGCTGAGCGACGCACTGTATATATTGCTTCCCATGATGTTCCCCTTATCTGACTTCAGACCCCTACGATCAGATTATCGGCATCATCTGCAATTTCTTTAGCGCGATTATCCCAGATTCATCTGTTTGATGACGCTCACCAGTTTTTCGGCATATTTAGGATCTGTGGCATATCCCGATTTTTGCAATGCCTGCGCCATACCGGAGTTGTCGGTTTGCTGCATCACCGTCGCATAACGCGGGTTGCTGCTCAACATAGCGGCGTAGTCGTTGAAGGCTTCGGTGTACGAGGAATAAGCGCGAAATCTTTCGACCTGTTTAGTCGCCACCCCGTTCTTGTATTCGGTGGTGAGCACTTCAGCCACCTTGCCAGTCCAGGCTGCATTGGCCTTGATGCCAAACAGATTAAAACTGCGGCTTCCGTCAGCCATCAAAATTTCACGCTTGCCCCAGCCGCTCTCCAGTGCGGCTTGACCCAATATCAACTGGGGCGGCACGCCGGACGCCTGACTTGCCTTTAAGGCGGAGGGCAGCATTTTATTGACGAAGTCCTGCTGAGTGGTGGCGTTGTATGCGGACGGCACGGCGGCCGGATTCGACACCCGCGACTCGATATTGAGCACTGGATTTTGAGCGCCCATAACGGGCGATTGTGCGTTGTTGCGGCTCAGCTGTTTGACCAGCATATCGGCTAAGCCTATACCTTTGCCCGACATATTCTGCGACAACTGACTGTCCAGCATGCTGGTGAACATGCGAGTCTGATCGCTGTCCATCATGCCATCCTGCGGCGTGGCTTCGCGCATGCTTTTTAACATCATGTTCATAAACACGGCTTCAAACTGCTGAGCCGCCACTTTGAGTGCCTGATCAGGCGAACTCTTGGCCTGAGCGCGCAATTGCGCCAGAGACTGGGTATCGATCGCCAGATTTGACGATGCGTTGGTTGAAAACACCATTTAGATCACCTCCAGTTCGGCGTGCAATGCGCCGGATGATTTCATCGCTTGCAATATCGCCAGCAGATCCTGAGGGGTCGCGCCTATCGAATTGAGCGCCTTGACTACCTCGCTGAGCGACACGCCGCGCGGCAATTCCACCAGCCCGCCCTTGTCCGCTTTGACATCTATCGTGGTTTTTTCGGTGGTGACTGTTCTGCCTGCTGAGCGCGCATTGGGCTGACTCACACTCTCGTCGGTATTGATCACCACCGTCAGATTGCCGTGAGCCACCGCACAGGCATCCAGCGTCACCGCCTGATTCATCACCACCGAACCGGTACGCGCATTGATGATGACTTTCGCCATTCCTTGCGCCTGATTGATTTCCAGATTCTCGATGCGAGAAATGAAGGACACCAGCTTGTTTCCCTCGGGCGCTCTCACTTCGATCTCGCGGCTGTTCTGTGCTACCGCAATATCCGGCGCAATCTGGGAATTGATCGCATCGACCACGCGTAAGGCGGTGGTAAAATCATCGCTGCGCAACTCAAGATGAATGTACTCGCCCTGCCCCAGCACCGTCGGTACCGCGCGCTCCACAGTCGCCCCGCCAGGTACTCGACCTACATTCAGGTGATTGACCTGCACCGAAGCCCCTCCGGACGAAGCGCCCACCCCGCTGACCAGCACATTGCCCTGGGCCATCGCATACACCTGCCCGTCCGCACCTTTCAGGGGCGTCATCAGCAAAGTTCCGCCGCGCAAGCTCTTGGCGTTACCGATGGAGGAAGCCGTCACATCGATAGTCTGACCGGGTTTTGAAAAAGGAGGCAAGGTTGCCGTCACCATCACGGCCGCGACATTTTTGAGCTGCAAACTGGTGCCCTGCGGCACATTCACCCCCATCTGCGAGAGCATGGTGATGATGCTTTGCACCGTGAAGGGCGTTTGCGTGGTCTGATCGCCCGTGCCGTCCAGACCGAACACCAGTCCGTAACCTGACAACTGGTTGTTACGCACGCCCTGTATGCTCGCCACATCCTTGATGCGATCGGCATAGGCCGCAAGCGGCAACAGCAACATCAGCACTGCAATCATTTTTTTCATAATTTAACCCATTCAGGATTCTGGGAATAGCGCCTCAGCGCATCCCTGCATTCCGTTCCTAGAACGGCAGCACCGACATGAAGAACCGCCCCAAAAATCCCATCGACTGTGTATCGTTCATGAACGAATTCATCGCGCCGGCATTTTTATATTCGATATGCGCATCAGCAACCTGATTCGACTGCACCACATTCAAGTTGGAAATCTGTATCGGATTGACTACGCCGGAAAAACGGATGAATTCATCGCTGGAATTCAAGGCCACCTGTTTTTCTCCGCTCACCAACAGATTGCCGTTCGCCAGCACTTCTATCACCGTCACCGCTATCGTACCGGTCAAAGTTTCGCTCGCCGCTCCCGAACCGGTGGTACTGGTCTTGTTGCTGCTGCTGCTGGAAACGTTGAAGGCCTTCAGGAGCAGCTTGGCAAGCGGGCCCACCGTCGCAGTAGGCGTTGCGGCGGTAATCGAATTCGCACTGGACGATCCATCGCTGGCTTTGCGAGTTCCTGAGGTGCTCTCTACGATGTTGATGGTCAGTATATCGCCCACATTGCGCGCGCGCCTGTCCTCAAACAACGGACGCTCATTGATACCCGCATGGTAAATTGCTCCATCCGCAGGCGCCACCACCACCTGAGAGACCGGTCTGGCCGTCATCGGCTGCTGGATGCGGGTAGGCGGCGTATTTGCGCTGCAAGCTGCCAGCAGCAAACCCGACAGCAATAGACTAATGAACTTCATGATTACATCTGCGATAATTTTTGCAACATCTGATCCGAAGTGGTGATGGATTTGGAGTTGATTTCATAGGCGCGCTGCGTCTGTATCATGTTCACCATCTCTTCGACCACGTTGACATTGGAGGTTTCCACGTAGCTCTGGTTCAGTATGCCGCTGCCGTTGGTTCCCGGCACATTGGTGCTGGGCGTTCCTGAAGATGCGGTTTCCTGAAACAGGTTCTCACCCTGACTCATCAGGCCGGCCGGATTGATGAAGGTCGTCAGTTGCAGCGCGCCGACCTGAACGGGTGCGGCCACATTCGGCTGAGTAACCGAAACGACCCCATCCCGAGCTATGGTTACCGTCACGGCATTGGCAGGCAGGGTAATCGCCGGCTGTATCGGAAAACCGCTGGCGGTAACCAGCTGACCTTGCGCATCGCGCTGAAAAGAGCCATCACGGGTATAGGCGGTCGATCCGTCCGGCATCAGCACCTGAAAAAATCCGCTGCCGTTGATCGCCACATCCAGCTGGTTGCCGGTCAGCTGCAAGTTGCCCTGAGTATGCACACGTTCAGCCGCCACCGGACGCACGCCGGTACCGATCTGCAGACCGGAAGGAATCTGGGTTTGCTGCGAGGATTGCGCACCCGGCTGGCGTATGGTCTGATAGAGCAAGTCTTCAAACACCGCACGGGAGCGCTTGAATCCGTTGGTGCTGACATTGGCCAGATTGTTGGCGATGGTATCCATCTGGGTTTGCTGCGCATCCAGACCTGTTTTGGAAATCCACAAAGAACGTATCATTTTTTACTCCTTAATCATTGTCAGTCAGCGTGTAGCTGGTTGCTTCTGAATCCGCTACCGGCTACCAGCCAGTTCCTACCCTGCAATATTCATAATCGAACTGGCCTGTTTGGCATCATTGTCCGCCGTTTGCAGCATCTTCATCTGCATGTCGAATTTTCTGGCCAGCGATATCATGTTCACCATCATTTCAACCGCGCTAACATTGCTGCCTTCCAGGGTACCGGGTGCCACCTCAACCTTGGCATCCGAGGGAGCGGTCGAACCGTCCTTCATGCGGAACATGCCATCCCCGCTGCGTTCCAGTTGCGCCGGGGGCGGATTGACCAGTTTCAACTTACCCACCACCACCACCGAAGTTACCTGCGATCCTTCCGGAACCGTAGAAATCGTTCCGTCCTTGGCAAAAGTGATCTGCGTGCCCGGAGGAATCGTAATCGGGCCCGACTCTCCCAGCACATTCAAACCGCTGCGCGTTTGCAGCACGCCGCTTGAACTGATCTGAAAGCTGCCGTTACGGGTATAGGCATCCTTGCCGTCCGGCCCCTGAACGGCCAGCCACCCCGTTCCGTTGACAGCCACGTCGAGCGAGCGACCGGTCGGCTGAAAGGCCGCCGGGGTTAAATCAAATCCAGCGGTCGAATCCACCACAAAGGTGCGGGTAGGCAAACCCTCCCCGACCAGCGGTACGGCACGAAAAGTGTTGAGCGTCGAGCGAAAACCGGGCGTGCTGGTATTGGCCAGATTCTCAGACACCGAAGCCTGCTGCTGCAGCACATGTGACGCCCCGGTCATCGCGGTGTATATCAGCTTGTCCATTGCACCCCCCTGTAGATCGGGTATTAACCCGATACAAATTCACACCCCATCGAGATGAATCCCGACCTACCTTTGCATCACGTTATCTCAGACTCACGATGGTTTGCAGCAGCTGATCCTGAGTCTTGATGGTCTGCGCATTGGCCTGATAAGTGCGCTGTGCGGTGATCATATTGACAAGCTCAGCCGTCAGATCCACGTTTGAATCCTCGGTGGCCGAAGCCTGCAGCAGACCCAGCTGACTCGTACCGGGCGTGCCGACCAGAGGACCACCCGAGGTCGCTGTTTCCACCCATTCGTTGTTTCCTACCGGCTGCAACCCCTGCGGATTGGTAAAATTGGTCAGCAGTATCTGCCCCATCGCACGCGACTGACCGTTCGAATAACGCCCGAGTATCGTCCCGTCAGGGCTGGTACTGGTCGAATTCAGTCGCCCTGAAGTATAGCCATCCTGCGTCAGCGTATTGACCCCGAAATTGCCGCCGTACTGAGTGGTTCCAGCTGTAGGCGAGCCGAAGTTGAAGGTGAGCGTCTGAGCCGTGGATACGGTGGTCGACAAAGGGAACAGCGGCGAAGAGAGCACCGTGCCTACCGGCACCGTAGCGGGCGTTGTGGAAACGAGCTTACCCAGCGCATCAAAAGTCAGCGTGGTCAGCGGCGTAATCCCCGCCGGCGGCACGGGAGCCGGAACCGGCACCCCGTCCACTGCCAGATAGGTATTCCAGCTGGGAGAGGGGGCATTGGAGGCAACCGTTGCATTGGCCAGCGTTGCCGTTGTAGTTGCCGGGGTAAAGGTCAACACATTACCGGCAATCCCGGTGATGGTCGCAACCAGCGGAGCGGTAGTCGTCACCGCAGAACCAGCGGCAGTCGCAACCGTCGTTGCAGGTGCGAAGGTCACTACATTACCCGTGATCGCGGTGATGGTCGCTGGCGCATTACCGGCCAGCGTGATGTTCGAGCCGACCGCGATACCCACCACCGAACCCAGTGTTGCCGTCGTCGCACCGATCGCCGTAGCCAGAGTTGCTGTCGTTGCAGGCCCCGCCGCACCGGCTCCGGGCAAGGTGATGGTATTTCCGACTGACATACCGGCCGATGCGGCAACGGTCACCGTGGTGGCCGCAGGGGGAACGATGGCGGCAGACACGGTAGGGGTCACCGGCACTCGCTGAAAATACATGGTTCCCACATGAGAACCGCCCAGACTGTCGTAAATGGATAACGAAGTCGAATTATTATACGAGGTCGGATCGGCAGGATTGAATGCCGCCGTAGTCGGCACCAGTGAGCGCGAATCGAGGTTAGCACCAACGGTCGCCAGCGAGCTCATCTTGGGAGGCAAATCGGCCGGATTGATCTGCAGCGGCACCGGTGCGGTGGCCGCGATCACCCCGGCCGCATTAGGCAGATAACCGGTCACGGTATGACCCTGATTATTGACGAGAAAACCGTTCTTATCCAGCTGAAACTGGCCATTTCGGCTGTACAGCACCGCGCCTGCGGCATCGGTCAGCCTGAAAAAGCCCTTGCCGCTGACCGCCGTATCCAGCGGGTTGTTGGTGTTGGTAATATTGCCCTGGGTAAACAATTGCGCGATGCCTGCCACTTTGACACCAGTACCGATCTGCGCCACGCCGGAACCGGACAAAGACGCCGCAAACAGGTCGGCGAACTGTGCCTGCGATTGTTTGAAACCCACCGTCCCGGCATTGGCAACGTTGTTACCTATCGCATCCAGATGCTTGGCTGATGCATTCAGACCGCTCAAACCCTGTTGAAAACCCATGATCTTCTCCCGAACTTAAAGAATTTGCTGAACCTGACTCAAGGCAACATTCTGCATCCGCCCGACACTGAGCGTCACGCCCTGCGCAGTCTGATCCACACTGTTCACCATGCCGTACTGTAAACCCGCCGCTGCGACAACGCTACCCGCCTGAGTTGCGTTGACCGTGAAGGTGTATTTCCCGTCCGCTACCGCCGCGCCCGCACTGTCCTTGCCATCCCACTGCCACTTGGTAATGCCCGCAGGCTGAGCACCCAGATCGATATTGCGAACCAGCGCACCGGCCTGATCATAGACCGACACTTTGGCACTGTCGACCGCCTGCGGCAGATTAAATCCGCCAAAACCCACACCGCCGGACAAATCCACACCGCTGCCCGGCACCAACACCCCGTGGCCTATCATGGCCGCAGCCTGTATCGTCTGATTGGGCGTCATGCTCGCGCTCAGCGCCTGCAGTGTGGCGTTCAGTTTGTCGATACCGCTCACCGTGCTGATCTGCGCCATCTGTGAAGTCATCTGCGCATTGTCCATCGGGTTGAGCGGATCCTGATTCTTCAACTGGGTGACCAGCAGTTTCATGAAGCGATCCTGAGAGGCCGCGGCCGAAGAAGCTGACGCAGCCGCCGTGGCAGGGGTTCCGTTTAAGGCAGAAAACACCGCACCGGCATTTGTTGCATTCGTCGCAGAAGTAACCATGATAGTTCCTTTTTAAATACTTGAAAGAGTAGTTAGCAGTCGAGGCATGATGTACCCCACTTTACCGCCGACTCATTGGCCGATAGTCAGCGTCTTCAACAACAGCGTCTTGGACGTATTGAGCACGTCCACGTTATTCTGATAGGCGCGAGATGCCGAGATCATATTCACCATCTCGTCCACCACGTTCACATTCGGCATGGAAACATAACCCTTGGCGTCTGCCATCGGGTGTTTAGGATCGTAAACGATCTTCATCGGCGAAGTATCCTCCGCCACCCTGACCACCTTGACCCCTTTGATGTCCTCGCTGCCCATGGGGGTTGCGGAAAACACCACCTGTTTGGCCCGATAAGGCTTGCCATCCGCCCCGGTAGTGCTGTCGGCGTTCGCCAGATTGCTGGCGACCACGTTCAGCCGCTGCGACTGAGCCGCCATACCGGAACCTGCTACATTAAAAATATTAAACAGAGACATGATACTCTCCCATAGTTAACCCTGCAGCGCAGTCAGCATGTCTTTCAATTGGTCGCTGGTAAATTTTACGCTCGCTTCGTAGCGCAGCGCATTATCCGCAAACTGAGCGCGCTCTACGTCCATGTTCACGGTATTGCCATCCGCGCTAGGCTGATCCGGCCTGCGATACTGCACCTGCACTCCGCCCACGGTGTTACCCGCATTGCCTTCAAGATGCATGGGCGAACTGGTCACCATGGGCAACTTAACTGTGGTTCCAGCCACTGCATTTTGCAACGCGTTGGCAAAACTAAAATCTCTGGCCTTATAACCCGGGGTATCTGCATTGGCGATATTGGATGCAAGCAATTCCTGACGCGCACCTCGCAGACTCAAAGCGGTCTGATTAAAGCGCAGCGCCTCATCGAGTTTACTGATCATAAGAGCTCCATTCGCAGGTTACAACTTTCATGAGTCGCATACTAATTCCGGAGATAAAACAGCCATCTGTCGATTAACGAGAGATTTCCCCTTCAATTCCGCGCTATCGAGCACTTCCCATAACGCTTGCGCACACGCACAATACACACATGAAAACACTCACGCTGATCGTTCTTCTGCTCTGGACTGCCGTTTGCACGGCCGCCACTCAGGATCACGCCACACTAAGATCGCTCGCCGCCCATTTCGTTCAACAGCAAACCGCCGACCTGCCAGGGAAAGTTGCCATTACGGTCGATGAAATCGACAAACGCATCGCCGTTCGTCCCTGTAGCAAGCTTGAAGCTTTTCTGCCGGGCGGCAGCCAGCTGATGGGCCGCGTCTCCGTCGGCGTGCGCTGCCTGGAATCGAACGGCTGGAGCCTGTTTATCCCCGTCCAGATCAAAGTAACAAGAGAACTGCTGGTCAGCGCCCGTGCATTGACCATGGGCCAGGTACTGCACGAAGAGGATATCTCAAGACTCAACATGGAATTGACGCAAAATTCCGGCATCACCGATCCGCGCCTGGTGGTCGGCAAAGTGCTGCGTTACAGCATCGCCGCAGGACTCATACTGCGCGAAGACATGCTGCGCGCACCCTACAGCGTCAAACAGGGGCAATCCGTCAAACTCACCATCCAGGGAAGCGGATTTACCCTCAGCAGCTCAGGCGTAGCACTCAACAATGCCGGAGAAGGCGAAAGCGTGCAGATCAGAACTTCATCGGGGCGCGTCATCAGCGGCATCGCCACCGAGGAGGGCATCGTTCGGATAAGTCCATAATCCCATGACCGATAGCGACCTCAACGTAGCACGCTCACTGACATGGCGATATGCCATCGCCCTGCTGCTGGTCGCCTCGCTTTCAACGGCGGCCTGGCTCAGCCTGCATCTCGTGATTTCCGAACAACAGAGCACCGCAGCCGTCGTCAACATCAGCGGGCGTCAGCGCATACTCAGCCAACGCACCGCCCTGTTCTCCAACCTGCTGGCAAACTCTCCTGCCAAAGAGCGCGCAGCAATCCGCAGCAAACTGCTCGAATCCTTGCAACTCATGGAGCGCTCGCACCGAAGCCTGACCCACGGCGACGAAACCATGGGGCTGCCCGCCAACATGCCGGCTAGCGTACATGCACTGTATTTCGGCGGGGAAGAACCGCTAGACGGTCAGGTTCAAAGTTATATCAATGCCGTGCATACACTTTCCAGCCTTGACGACGAGACGCTCACTAACAATAACGCAACTTTGCAATACATCACCAGAACGGCATCGACCACGCTGCTAAAATCGCTGGACAACATGGTTCGCCAGTATCAAATCGAAGGCGAGACATCCATCCGGCAACTACAAAATGCCGAAACCCTGTTCTGGCTGATCACCCTGATACTGCTGATTCTGGAAGCGGCGTTGATCTTTCACCCGTTCGCAAAACACGTCAGACACATCATAGGCAAACTTCAGGATGCAACCGCAAAACTGCAACAGCACCATGATCAGCTCGAAGCGACCGTACTGCAGCGCACCGCCGAACTGGAAAGCAGAAGCAGGTCGCTAGAAGAGAGCGAGGAAAAATTCCGGCTCATCAGCACCAATGCCAAAGACGGCATCGTGATTATCGACAACCATGAGAAAGTGATGTACTGGAATCCGGCCGCAGAAAAAATATTCGGCCACACCGCCAACGAGGCTGTGGGACGAAATCTGCACGACCTTTTGACACCAGAGCGTTATCGAAAGGCGGCTCACAAGGGCTTTGAGCGATTCCGCCGCTACGGCGTGGGAGAGCTGATAGGCAAGACTTTTGATATCACTGCACTGCACAAAAGCGGCAACGAATTTCCCATCGCGCTTTCCATCTCCGCATTCATGCTGCAAAACAGCTGGCATGCACTGGGAATCGTGCGGGACATCACCGAGCGCAAACAGATGGAAGAGCAGGTCTACAAAATGGCCTTTTATGACACCCTGACCCAGCTGCCCAACCGCCGACTGTTCATCGACAGGCTGAGTCATGCAATCGCGACCAACCGGCGCAGCCGCAACTACGGTGCCGTGTTATTTCTGGATCTGGATAATTTCAAGCCGGTCAACGACACCCACGGCCACAAAGCGGGCGACATGCTGCTGACGGAGGCTGCCCGACGGCTGAAGCTGTGCGCGCGAGAAACCGACACGGTAGCGCGCTTTGGCGGCGATGAATTTGTGGCGATACTCACCGAACTTGACTCAGACAAGACCGAATCGGCTCGACTAGCCAATCTGGTCGCCGAGAAAATCCGCGACGCCCTGTCCACCCCCTATCAGCTTGACATCGAGGATGGCACTCAGATCGAACATTGCTGCACGGCGAGCATCGGCATCTCGCTGTTTTGCGACCACGAGCAGGACGACATCCTGAAACATGCGGATACCGCGATGTATCAGGCAAAAGTAGCCGGGCGCAATCAGATCTGCTTTTACGAATCCCCCGACTGAGCAAGAAAAATCGCCTCATCGAGCGCCGCCATCGCCTCGCCCACCACCCCATCGACCGAGCCTTGCGAAAACGCATCGCTCACCTGCTTAGCACTCAGGCACAGACGCATGGCGCTTACCTCGCGCCCCTCACGCACGCCACAGGCAACCGGCTGGCCGAACTGACAACGCAGGGCACGATAAAGCGCATGCATCGCGGGGCGGTCGAGCAATCCGTGACGGCCGCGAATCAAAAACGGGTATATGCTCTGTATGGCATCCCACCCAGCGACAGAGCGCACCAGCGGCGGCACCGATAGCATTTCGAGGCTGGCATCATTCATCAAACGACAACTTATCGACTGACCAAACGAAGCCATGAGGCGGGCAATTTCCTCCTCCGGCACGGCGTGGAATCTGCGCAACTCGACCATAGCCGCCTCCCACCGCAACAACAGCCCGGCATTGGCCTCGTCGATAGGCTTAACCGAGGGCTTCTCAGGCAACAGCAAGGCACCTGAAAAAGAAGGTCCTGCAAAAAATTTCGAGCCCGTCAGCGCAACCTGACATCCCAACTGAAGGTAGGCTCGCAAGGTAGCCGGTTTGATGCGAAACTGGCAGGCGTCGACCAGCACATCGAGCCTATCCGGATAACGACTCCGCAACTGTTTTACACACTCAAAGGACGGCGCAATCAGACCGGTTTTGGATTGATCCGCCATGATCAGCAGCACATGACGCCCGGCATTTACCGCCTGTTCCACACAGGCTGTCATCTGAACATCTATCTCCTCGGCGCAGCGGGCATCGCCGTTGGCTTCACGCAATCGAACCGCCGTACAGGGCTGCGGCAACACGGATCTCACGCCGCTGCCAGTCTCCCCTTCCTCTACCATGATCACCTGCAAAGGCGATTTATCATTCGCCACCCTGCCTGCCGCCAGCGCATGCGCATCGGTACCGGATGCACAAAACAGCAATTCGACATGCAGATCCTCAATCCGGTTTAATGCCAGCAACTCGCAACGTATGCGCTGCATTTCACGCTGACAGAACTCTAGCCCGTCCTCACGCTGCATGCGATCATACAGACGTTGCACCGCAGCGTATCCTTCCTGTGATATCGTCGATGCCGTGGATGAGGCAAAGGATCGCAAACCGGGATCGGGGTACGGCCTGCAACCGTAACGGTTCAGACCGCTGAGCGGGTCGAGTGAAATTCGATCGTCCCCGCCACAGATCAGCAGCGCTTCGGCCTCGCTCAACGCCCTGGGCGCATCGGCGTTAACGGGCCGCATTGAGCAACATCTGACGAAACGCCGCAAAAACCTTGCGCATCTGGGGCTGTTTATAGGGAAAAACATCTTCCGGATCGACCGCATGAACGATCATGCAGCTGTCCACTTCGAATATCAGCAGACTTCCATCGGCCGATTGCGCACAGTCTATCCCCACATAATCGAGCCCCAGTCGCTCGCCGATCTGATGCAGCGCCCCGGCATGACGCAAGGCAAAATCCGTGTCGAAATCCGCCATGAAGCGCGCCTCCTCGGCCCGCTTTTCGGCGCTCTCGGCCATCCCCGCATTGAGGTAGTGGATCATCCAGTGGGACGATATCCCCATGTGACAGATATAGGCTCGCCCCTCGATCAGCACGATGCGGTATTTCCGGTACTGGCCGTCAGAAGAGCGGTAATCGACAAAACGCGACACGTAAAATTCAAGCTCAGCCATCCGGCTCAGATAGTCTTCAATCGCCGTCACATCGTCGAGTTTTTCCAGCCCCTGTCCGGCATGAGAGTCGACCGGACGGACGATAACCGGAAAATCGCCATCGCCCAGCACCGAACTCATCGTCAATTCTCTGGTGCAGATTTGTTGCATCTGATGACGGCTAAGCCTGACCGTCACAGGCATATCGAGGCCAGCTACCGACTTTAAGCGCGCGCAGTTGCCGTCGCGCGACAGCATCGCGATGCGCTCCGGACGATTTAACACCGGATGAGGCCAGTCGGCAACCGCAGCCTGTATCTTCTCCAGCAGCGGGATATTCGGCTCGGACTCGGCAACTGCGACAAAGAGCACATCGTGATCGGGCAGCACGGCGGGCAAATCCAGCCGGGACGTCACATACACGATATTGAGTGCCACATCGGCATCTTCGAGCAGAAACTCTATCGGCGAATTGGACATCAGATCGCCCGGGCCCATGATCGCCAGTAAACGCAAGCTGGGGCTGACTGACTGACCTCTCATCATCGGCGGGCAATAGCACTGCTGTATTGCCAGCGCCTGCGACTGTATCTCCAGCCCCAGCTCTCGGTCGCCGCGCAATTGCAAGACGGTGGACAAATCCATCAGCGCGTTGGCATCCGCCGTGCGAGGATCCTCACCGGCTCGCCGGATTAATTCGGTGCCCAAGGGTGCCAGATCCACCCCAGAAACTGCCATGCGCATCAAATGTGCCAATCCTATCAGAGGCGGCTTTTCATTCATCTTTTTCCCCTTCAGCTTGCGCAAGTTCGCGACCAAAAGCCAGCGTCGCCCCGATCAGCGCGTCGATGTCGCAACGCTGAGTGCGGTGATTGACGATCGCCGCACGTATCGCCAGCCTGCCGCCTATAGTCGTGGAAGAAGGCGCAGCAATGCCCGATTCCTGCAGCGCCACCACCAGCTGCGCATTCAACGCATCGCTGCCGCGATGGCGAAAACAGACGATATTCAAGGCGACCGGCGCCAACAACTCCAGCACGGGCTGGGCTTCAACGAGCCCGCGCAGATACTGGGCGAGCTGACAGGTTTTCGATATGACCCTGCCCAGTTTTTCCGAACCATACACCTGCAAGGTAAACCAGGTCTTGAGCGCTCGAAATCCTCTCGACAAATCAGGGCCGAAATCGCAAGGCCAGGGCGAACCGGCCGCCATGCCTCGCACTTCCCGCTGCAAATAGGCTGCAGGAGACGCGAAGGTGTCGTGATGTAACTGCCCGTCCCGCACCAGCACGAAACCGGCATCATAAGGCACCTGCCCCCACTTGTGAAAATCAAATGCGAGCGAATCGGCGCGCTCTATACCCCTCAACTTGGGAGCGATATCGCAAGCCAGCATACCCAGCGCCCCATAAGCTCCATCCACGTGAAACCATATCCCTTCGCGTTCTGCGATGTCGGCAATGCTCATGAGCGGATCGATCGCACCGACGTCCACCGTACCCGCCGTCGCGGCGATCATAAAAGGCGTCAAACCGGCGGCCTTATCCCGCGCAATGAATCGCTCAAGTTCAGCCGTATCCATCTGAAACTTGGCATTCAAAGGGATTTTTCGCAGCGCCAGCGTACCTATCCCGGCCATATCCAGCGCCTGCGCGATGCTGACATGCGCACTGACGGAAGTGTAGGCGATAAGACCGCGGGAAACGCCCTGCTCACGGACAACCTGCCCCAGCATGGCAGTGCGGGCGACCAGCACACCGATCAGATTGGCCATGGAGGTTCCCGTGACGAACAGTCCGCTGGCCGTTTCCGGAAACAAAAAAAGCTCGCGCACCCAGCGCACCAACTGACGCTCGACCTCGACCGGAATTTGCTCACGGCCGCCCAGATTCGCATTCAGCCCGGCGGCGAGCATATCCGCCAGCATGCCGACCGGCGCGCCCCCGCCATGAACCCAGCCCATAAAACCGGGATGCGCATTGCCGATAGAATAGGGCAGCACATCCTGCATAAACACTTCGTGGGCACAGGAAAGCTCACTTGAGCCTTCAGGCATGGGTGCATTGAACACCTCGCGAACCTCCTGCGGGATAGGCTGCCAGACCGGCCTGGAACGCAAGGACTCAAGATAATCGAACATATCGTCGAGCATGCGATGTCCCTGGCGCCTAAATTGCGGCCAGTCCTCTGGATCAAGTGTTTCTTCGGATATTTCAGACATGCCGATTTCCTCGTTTAGCTGCTGCGGGAGAACCCGCATGCTCCTTTTTATACCTGAGGCTAACATAACGCAACGATCTGGCAATTATTTTTCAAAAAAACAGGCATATTCTCTCCTTATTCACCAACACGAAAACGATTTTTTTGTTAATGTAACGATACTTTTACATTCGGTGCCGACTTACCCTAAAGTTTTCGCCGAAACACCCGATATAAGTTGCAGCGACATAATAAATGTCAGACTGAGAGGCTCACCATGAAAATCGAAAAACCCGGTAACGCGCTGCCGCTGATCAATGAATCCATCGCGCGAACGACGAGTCCCAAGAACACGCAGACCACACCGCAGTCCGGCACCAGTGTGTCGCTGGGTTCTACTGCGACGCAATTATCCAAGATGGAAGCGAGCATGGCAGGCAAGCCTGTGGTCGACGCCAATAAGGTGGCAGAAATCAAACAGGCCATCAGCGACGGGCGCTTTCAGGTTAATTCCAGCGTAGTCGCAGATCGGCTGATACAGTCGGTGCGCGACTTGATCAGCAGTCAGGCCTAAGCCTTGAAAAACGCGTCGTTGCTAAGCGCGCTCTGTGAAGAACGCGTTGCGGTTGGAGAGTTTGTCGAACTCTTGCAACAGGAACAGGAGTTGCTGCTGGAAAACAGCATCGATCCTTTGCTTTTGCTTGCCGAGAAGAAATCGGCACAGGCCGCCAGACTAAACGAGCTGACCGAATCGGCGCGTGGACAGCTGGCACGACAGGCCGGATCGAGCGACAACGAAGCCATCATCGCGTGGCTAAAAAACAATGACACCGAATGCCTTGCCGCGTGGCAGGACGTTGTCACGCTCGCCGAACAATCCCGGCAACTCAATCATATCAACGGCGAACTGATCCAGATGCGGATGCGTCACAACCAGCAATCGATCACCGCCCTCACCCGCGCGGTGAGTCAGGCGAATCTGTACGGACCTGACGGGCAAACCAATTTTACGGTGGGCAGCGGAAGATCGCTCGGCAACGTCTGAGTTGCTTCGTATCACTGCCCTGTCGGCGCGCTGGCAGGGGAGCTGGCAACGGGATCGACCTGTACCGCCCGATCAAACTCAGGGGATAAGACGGTAATGGAGACTCGGCGGTTTTTTGCCCGATTTTCAGCCGTATCGTTCGACACCACCGGCTGATTAGCTGCCATTCCTACGGCCGACAGGCGTTTTTCCGGCACACCGTAAGCGACCAGCATTCTGACTACGCTGCTGGCGCGCCCCGATGACAACTCCCAGTTGGAGGGAAACTGCGCCGTCTTGATCGGCACATCATCGGTATGCCCCTCTACCTCGATGGACTGATTTTCCCGGCTCAAAACCTGAGCGACCTGCAGCAGAGTCTGCTGAGCGCCCGACTGCAGTTTTTCCTCACCCTCCCTGAACAAGGTGCTGGCGCTGATGTCGACGACCACCCCGCGGCGGGTCTGATGAACTCCGACCAGACCCTGCTCTATCAGCGGCGACATGACCTGACGCAAGCCTTCATCGATGGCCTTCATCTGAGCCTGTATCTTGCGCTGCTGTTCCAACTGCTCTGCGGCGTGCTTGTCGATCAGCACCCCGCTACCGACCTGTCCGCTCTGCACATTGAGCGATGCGCCGTTCTGATCGAAGGCGACATTCAGCGAGTCGCTGAACGTTTTATACTTGCCTTCGTTCACCGAAGAAATCGAATACATCACCACGAAGAAAGCGAACAGCAGCGTGACAAAATCGGCATAAGAAATCAGCCAGCGTTCGTGATTGTCGTGTTCTATGCGTTTTCTTCTGGCCATATCAGTCCAGATAACTTTGCAGCTTGAGTTCGATCAGACGAGGATTTTCGCCGTTGGCAATCGAACCTAAACCATCGACCACCATGTCGCGCAAATTGGTCTGCTGCATGATGACGGCCTTGAGCTTATTTGAAACCGGCAGGAAAATAAAGTTGGCAAACGCCACTCCGTAGATGGTCGCCACAAATGCGACCGCAATGCCGCCCCCCAGTTTTGCGGGTTCGGACAGGTTCTGCATCACATGCATCAAACCCAGCACCGCACCGATGATCCCCACTGTAGGAGAATAGCCAGCCGCGGCCTCCCACACCCGGGCACCCTGCCAGCGCAACTGCTCCCACGAATGCGTGTCAATTTCCAGAACCTCCTTGATCTTCTCGGCATTCTGACCATCGACCAGCAGCTGCAAGCCCTTTTTCAAAAATGGATCCTGCATATCGGGAATATGAGCTTCCAGGGCCAGCATCCCCTCCCTGCGCGCCAACGCACCAAATTCGGTCAACTTGGCAATCAGCGCAGGACCTGCAGGAGGCGGCGGGATCAAAGCCCACTTGCCCATTTTAAGCCCGACAAAAAAGACTTTGCTCGAGCTTTGCACCATCACCGCGCCCAGTGTGCCGCCAAATACGATCATGAATGCGGTTCCCTGAAACAGCATCGAAAGATTGCTGCCTTCCAGTATCTGCCCCGTCATAACGCCGACGATGGCAACCAGCAATCCCAGCAGCGTCAATTTATCCATCAATAACCCTTCATCGAACTGCGCAAACGGGCCACTGCCTGGCTGTGCAACTGGGAAATGCGCGATTCGCTGACTCCGAACACTTCACCCACCTCGCGCAAATTCATTTCCTGTTCGTATATCATCCCCATCAACATGCGTTCGCGCTCCGGCAGAATATCGATCGCCCGAACCAGTTCACTGTTGAACCTTTCATCCTGCAACAGCGCGAGTGGATCGCTGTCGTTGGAAAACTCAAACCGTTCAAAAAAATCGTCGTGGTCTTCATCCTGGAAATCTTCGTAATAGACCAGTTGTGCGCCGCGCGCCTCCTGCAGCATCTGCTGATATTCCGTCAGCGGTACCCCAAGCTCCCCGGCCACCTCAGCCTCACTGGGCGCTCTTCCCAGCTTCTGCTGCAGACGGCTGACTGCCTGTTCGATTCTGCGCATATCGCGACGCAGACTGCGCGGCAGCCAGTCCGCGCTGCGCAACTCGTCCAGCATAGCGCCTCTGATGCGCTGAGTCGCATAAGTCTCAAACTGAGCGCCGTGCACTTCGTCGTATCGGCTTGCCGCATCCAGCAAGCCCATCATGCCGGCCTGTATGATGTCGTCTATCTGTACGCTGTACGGCAGGCGGCTCATCATCTGATGGGCCAGTCGCTTAACCAGCGGCGCATAATCCTTCAAACACTGGCTTTTATCACCAATTCCGGAAGCGTTGTACATAGGGATTGCAAAGTCGTTAATCGGCCAGTCGTTAGTTTAACAGCCAGACGTCATTTTTAGGCTTGGATTTTGATGCCTCATGCATCGCGCTAACAACTAAGCGCCGTCATCTCCTGCTGACGTGCCAGCTGCACGATCAGATTTTTGATGATCTGCGCGATTCCGCCTTCCATTTCGTCATGCTGCATGGTTTTTTTCAGGATGCTCTCGGACAGGGTCACGCATGACTTTGCCGAAATCGAAGCGGGATAAGCCTCCACCACCGATCTTGCCAGCTGGGTTGAACGCTTCAATCTGTCATCCTGAGGAATGTAACCCAGATATTCCAGCCGCGCGGCAAGTTTGGTGCGGGCAACCTTTTCCACATTACCGAATACCAGTCTGGCAATCTGTTCGTTTTCGACCTTGTTGACCACGATCTCAAATCTCAGCCGCGCATTTTCCAGTGCCAGTCTTTTGATCAGCGAATAGCTCTCGGTGATGCCGCTGGCCGTCGCATCCATGACCACCAGCAGCCTGACCCCGGCGGCCAGACTGACCGATACGGACGAAGCTCCGGTCAGCATCGCCCCGTCGACCAGCATCACATCCACCCCGGCACTCACTTCAGATAGCACTTTTTCCAGCCTCAGCTGCTCGAAACTGCTCAAATCCTCCAGCGAGCGCATCAACTTTGCCACGGGCAGAATCGCATAGCCTTTAGCCTGAACCAGGGCATTTTGCAATTCACAGCGCCCCTGTACGACATCGAGCATATCCTGCCTTGCAAACAACCCCAGGCTATCGGTCAAATTGTGCGGGGCGGGATTCTCATCCAGCACCAGCACATCGCGGCCGCCGCTGGACAGCGCCGCGGCAAGATTCAAAGTCACACTGGTACGCCCAAGTCCGCTCTTGCCCGACATCAGCGTGATCACCTGCATCTGGCTGCCCACCAGCAACCGCCTCAGTCCTTCGGCCTGATCGTCTCCGCCCAGCACTTCATGCGCGGAGAACAGCGCAGCGGCGCCCTCGTCCTCCCGAAGGCTGACTCCCTCTACATCAAAGTGCATAGGCCACCTCAGGTGTCACCGCACCCGCCATGACCGCAGGAAATTCCAGCGCTTCCAGAGTGTAAGGGGTTTTTTCTTCCGCAGGTTTAAATGCCCGGTGCAACAAAATATCGATATTGACCAGATGCAAGTCTTCCGGAACGCGCTGCCCGTTGGCCATGAAATACATCACCAGACGGTGACGCACCACCACATCCAGCACCGCGCCCAGATTGACCGCCTCGTCAAGCTTGGTGGCGATGCAGCCGATCACCTTGTTGCTGTGATACATGCGCACCACGTCTTCCAGGGTATCACCACCGCTGGTTGCATTGAGCACCATCAAGCGCTGCACCCCGGCGGCATCGAACATCTCGCTCTGTTCAGTCACGCGCTCATCGCGCTGCCCCATCCCCACCGTATCGATCAGCACCAGATGTTTGTGGCGCAAGGCTGCCAGCGTTCTTTTCAGATCGTCAGCCCCTTTTACCGCATGCACGGTCACTCCCAGAATTTTTCCGTATATCTTGAGCTGTTCATAAGCGCCTATCCGGTAGCTGTCTGTAGTCAGCAACGCCACTTTTTCAGCACCGTATCTCACCACCGCCCGCGCAGCCAGCTTGGCCGTGGTCGTCGTTTTACCCACCCCCGTCGGCCCGATCAGCGCATAGACGCCGCCTTTCACCACGATATCGTCCTCGATACCGGCAACGCGCATGTTGCGCTTCAGAACGTTCTTGATCCAGGCCTCGCCCTTTTCGTTGCCGGAAGGCATCTTGTCGAGCAGCTGACGCGCCAGCACGGTGCTAAATCCTGCATTGAGCATGCGGCGCAGCAGACCTGCCCGCTGCGGGTCGCGCTGCTGCACGTTATTCCAGGACAGCGTTTCGATCTGCTTTTGCAGCATCTTATGCATGGATTTTATTTCACCCAGGATCGCCGATTCTGCAAAGGGCGTCGATTGCGGACTTTGCTCAGGCTGGGGGTTGGCTTTGGGCGGCACGAAAGGTTTCGCTTTGGGTCCCAGCTTCAGGAAAGGCTCATCATCCTCAGGAATCTGATAGGCGGCCTCCACGGCTTTTGTCATCACTTCCACGGGTTTGGCTGGCATCTCCTTAGGAGCCGCACCCACTGACATGCGAACCATGTCGTCATTGGCCATCGCATGGATTTCGACGCCCTGATCCGTCTTGCGATTGGACAGTATCACCGCCTCCTCGCCCAGCTCGATGCGTATCTGTTTGAGCGCTTCGCGCGCGTTCAGGGCCGTGAATTTTTTGATGTTCATGCGTTTCCTCCTACCAGTGACGTCACCCGGATGGTTTTAAAGTCCGGTACTTCATCGTGCGAAATAACTCTTAAATTGGGTACGGTGCGTTTCAAAAAGCGCGCCAGCAGGTCGCGCAACTGCCCCGGCACCAGCATCACGGTAGGCAGCCCCATCATCTCCTGCCTTTGCACCGCGGCGCGCGATTCGTTCAATACCGTGTCGGCCAGCCCAGGCTCTATGCCCATGCCGTTCTGACTCGCCTGCATGGCTTGCATCAAAATCTGTTCCAGTTCCTTGTCCATGCCGATCACCTGCAATTCCTGCGTCGAAGGATAATACTGCTGCACGATGGCAGGACCCAGAGCGACACGCACCATGACGGTGAGCTGGAATGGATCCTGCGTTCTCAATGCATTGTCGGCCAGCGTCTCCACGATGGTGCGCATATCGCGTATATGCATGCCTTCATCGAGCAGGTTCTGCAGCACCTTCTGCACCGTGCCCAGCGGCAGCGTCTTGGGTACCAGATCTTCGACCAGTTTAGGCGCAAAAGTCGCCAGATGATCCAGCAGCTGCTGAACTTCCTGACGTCCCAGCAGTTCGGCGGCGCGCGTGCTGAGCAAATTGCTAAGATGCGTTGCGACCACCGTGCCAGGATCCACCACCGTATAACCCATGATCTGCGCCTGATCGTGCAGCGCGGCATCTATCCACACTGCCGGCAGTCCAAACGCGGGATCCTTGGTCGGCGCTCCCACCAGCTCACCCGTGACACTGCCCGGATTGATGGCCAGCAACTGCTGCGGATAGGCCTCGCCGCTGCCGATTTCCACCCCCTTTAGCGTGATGCGATAGGCATTGGGACGCAGGTCCAGATTGTCGCGTATATGCACGGAAGGCGGCAAAAATCCGATGTCCTGAGTGAATTTCTTGCGTATCCCCTTGATCCTGCGCAGCAGATCGCCGTCTTGCGCCTTATCCACCAGCGTGATCAGCCGGTAACCCACTTCCAGCCCCAGCACATCCACCTGCGAGACATCCTCCCAGCTGGCATCGGCCGCCTCCGAGATCAGCGGGGTTGCCGCGACCACCGCCTGCTCCTGCTCCGCCACTTTCCCGGTCTTCTTGGACAAATAATATGCCAGCCAGAGCATACTTCCTGAAAGCAGCAGGAATGAGAAATGCGGCATGCCCGGGATCATGCCCATCATGCCGATGATGGCCGCGGTCAGCATGATGATCTGCGGCTGCTGGAACAGCTGCCCCATCATCTGTTCGCCGATATTCTCTTCTGTGGAAACCCGGCTGACCACCACACCGGCCGCGGTTGAAATGACCAGCGCCGGAATCTGCGCCACCAGACCGTCACCGATCGCAAGCAAGGTGTAATTCTTAGCCGCCATCGCGATGTCCATGTTGTGCTGCAACACCCCCACGATCAGCCCGCCGATCAGATTGATGAACAGAATCAGGATACCGGCGACCGCATCGCCCCGAACAAATTTGCTCGCACCGTCCATCGCACCGTAAAAGTCCGCTTCCTGACCGATTTCGGCGCGGCGCTTACGCGCCACATCTTCGCCTATCAGTCCGGCATTGAGATCCGCATCGATGGCCATTTGCTTGCCTGGCATCGCGTCCAGCGTAAAGCGAGCGCCCACTTCGGCGATACGTCCGGCACCTTTGGTGATGACCATGAAGTTGATCACCACCAGAATGGCGAATACCACGATACCGACCGCGTAATTGCCGCCGACCAGAAATTGACCGAACGATTCGATCACCTTACCCGCCGCATCAGGGCCGGTGTGACCTTCGAGCAGCACCACCCGGGTTGAGGCAACGTTGAGCGACAAACGCAGCAAAGTGGTGATCAGCAATATGGTCGGAAAAGACAGGAAATCGAGCGCCTTGGTGGTATTCATGCTGATGAGCAACACCATCACCGCAATCGCGATGTTGAAAGTAAACAGCACGTCCAGCAGCATGGGCGGCAGAGGCAGCACCATCATCGCCAGGATCATGATGATCAGGACTGGGCCGGCAAGAGAACGCAGCTTCACGCTTTCCTTCAAAAATCCCATGATCGCGTTCATATTCATGCAACGGCTCCGGGATCGAGTTCAGCTGGCACCGGCAAATCGCCCGGCTGTTCGGGGCGTGCGCCGCCCTCCTTGCTGTAGCGTTTCAGCTGATAGACATAGGCGAGCACTTCGGCAACCGCGTTATACAGCGCCTCGGGAATCGCATCACCGATCTCGGTATGCTTATGCAGCGCGCGTGCCAGCGGTGGCGCTTCCAGTATCGGCACATTGTTTTCCTGGGCGATTTCACGGATACGCTGCGCGATCAGATGCGAACCCTTGGCGACCACCAGCGGCGCACTCATCCCGTTTTCGCTGTATTTCAAAGCCACCGAATAGTGAGTCGGGTTGGTGACCACCACATCCGCGGTCGGGATCGCCGACATCATGCGACGGCGAGCCGCTTCGCGCTGCATGCTGCGAATGCGACCCTTGACCTCTGGGTTGCCGTCGGATTCCTTGGATTCCTGACGAACCTCTTCTTTGGTCATCATCAGCTTCTTGTTGTGACTCCAGAGCTGGAACGGCA
Source organism: uncultured Gallionella sp. (assembly GCA_964410705.1). Lineage (GTDB taxonomy): Bacteria > Pseudomonadota > Gammaproteobacteria > Burkholderiales > Gallionellaceae > Gallionella. The sequence goes on along the minus strand of CAYPIG010000001.1, from coordinate 17,285 downwards.
CATCCACCGCGACGATCAGCAGCATGGCTGCGACGATCGCCATGTAACTGGTCGTGACTAACGAACCTACCTGCAAGATCGCCGTGTGCGCGGAGAGCGTCGCCAGCTGCATCACATCGTCGCGATGATGCCAGATGACCCAGGTGGAGATGCCGCCGACGATGATCGCCTTGCCCAGCGCTTTAATCAGCTCGACCAGCGCCTGCGAGGAGAACATGCGCGCGATCCCCGAGATGGGATTCATGCGGGAAAATTGCGGCATCAAGGCCTCGGTACTGAACAGCCAGCCGTTGAGCATCAGAGGGGAACCTAAGGCCGTCAGAAACAGCATCGCCAAAACCGGGGAGAAGGTAATCAGCATATCGGTGGAAAGATCGTACAGACGGGGTATCAGCAATTCGGGTTTGAAAACCAGATCCCGGCTGATGCTCATCCCGTCGTGCAACAGCTTGACCATATGCGTGCTGAGCGATGCGCCCATAAACCACATCGCCCCGCCGCCTGCCAGCAATATCGAAAAAGTGGAAAGCTCATGCGAACGGGCGACTTGACCTTTTTCTCTTGCTTGGTCAAGTCGCCGTTGCGAGGGCTGTTCTGTTTTTTCTAAGTCGCTGTCTTCTGCCATGACGGGCTCCGCTGATAATGCGGATTATACGCAAAATGACAAAAAACAATCAGCCGAATAACGCGGGATTTAGCTTGCTTTTCAATACGTTCAGGTCAAAACGTAAAGTAAAAACACAAGAGAGGATAAAAAAAGAGAGATGCAAAGTCAAAATAACGGCATCAATCACGTAAAAACGATGCGGTTTCGGCCGGACTTTTTAGCCTGATAGAGGTTTTCATCGGCGGCCTTGAGCATATCATCCAGACTGGAAGAGACCAGGCGGACGATGCCGATACTGACTGTAAACCGAATCTGTATCTCCTTGAAGGTTGCAACAGAGTTCTCCACCGCGGCGCGAAATGCCTCGCAACGGTCCATCGCCTTGGCCTCATCCGGAAACAACAAAAAGAACTCTTCGCCGCCTACTCGGCCTATCAGTTCAATATTGAAATACTCGTTCAGCAGCCGGGCAAAATGCCTGAGCACGGCATCCCCGCCATCATGACCATACTGATCATTGATTTTTTTGAAAAAATCGATATCCATCACCGCCGCAGCCAGAGGTTTTTTGAGCCGCAGCGTTTCTTCGAAAATTTTCGCGCCATGCTCGAAAAAGGCCCGGCGGTTGTAAAGTCCGGTCAGATAGTCGTGATATGCGATGTAGCGGACTGACTCGAGACTTTCCTGCATCTCCAGGTTCTGACTTACACGACAGGCGAGTTCTTCATAACCGAATGGCTTGCAGATGAAATCGTTGGCACCTAATTTCAGAAACTGCGCCGACATTCTCGGATTGTCCATCCCGGACATGCCGATGATAGACAGCCGGTCTCGAGGATGCGTTTTCCTTACATTGGCCACAAAGTTAAATCCCGTCATCACCGGCATTTCATGATCGACCAGCACCAGTTTGATCTCGGGATGCTGCTCCAGCATAGCCAGCCCTTCGGCGCCATCGCAGGCGGTAACGACCTGCAACCCTTGGGTTTTCAGCATGCTCACCATGAGTTCACGAAAACTCCTCGAATCGTCCACCACCATGACCTTGGTATGGATATTTCGGTATAGACGCCCGACCAGTTCCACCACATACTGATAAGCGTTGATGCTGTCTTTGAGCACATAATCGGCTATGCCCTTGCTCATCATCCGGCGATACATTTCATCATCGAGCATGCCGGTCAGCGCAATCACGCGGATATTCGCCGCAATCAGCACATCGACAACCTCACCAGAAGGCGCATCGGGCAGGTTCAAATCACTCACCGCAACAAAAAATCGATATTTCTGTTGTGCGATGATCTGATTGACCTGCGCAAGACTGGTGGCAATCAGAACCTGGCATCCCCACCTTTGGTGCAGCAACTTGGCGGCCATTTGCGCCAGCGAACGCTGATCCTCGATCAGCAGAACCGGCAAGTCGATGTCGCCAGCTTTTGCGGATCGGCTTTGTGCGCGCGCAGTCTTCACGCGGCCGACTGTCCGACGTAAGCCATCACCTCGGATCCATTCCCCAGGTATTTGAGCGAATTGCACATATGGGAGAGCAGACTGATGCCCCGTCCGTGCCGCTGCCGGTTTGACTGCAGATCCGAATTCATCCGTTCTGAGTAATCAAAACCGTCCCCGCTGTCTTTCATGGTCACCTTTATACAACGGCATTGCAGCTTATCCAGCCTCATCAGTATCTTGCCATGTTGCAACTCGGCAAGCCTTGCGGTGCGCTCGGCAAAATACAGCTCCATCCCGTCTGGCTGATTTTTCATCGTCGAATCCAGCTTCAAAACGCCATGATCAAGCGCATTATTGAACAGTTCAGACAGAACCAAAAACAGTTTTCCGTCGGCCTTTCCGCCTTCGATTTGCCCGGCGATATTGAGCAGGAAAGGCACCACATCCAGATGCTTTAGCTGATCCGCCGTCAGCATCAGCGAGAATTTCCAAAGCGAATTTTCTGTCTCGCCGTGGCTACACAAAGCCGACTGTTCCAGCACTGGGATATTGACTTCCTGCGCCGTCTCCCGCGAAGAAGGACAGTCAACCACGATCATGGCAATATCATCCGCCGGCGGCAAACCGGCCAGATGTCCATCTATCACATCGACCACCCGGTCGAAAAACGCTTCGGCACTCGATTTGGCCGCTCCCGCCAGTATGCCGTCCTGCCCCAGCTCACGCCCTTCCCCCAGACTGATCTCGGTTGCGCCGTCCGAGCACATCAGCACATGAGCCTCTTGCCCGGCCAGATTGTAGTATTCCAGACCCGCATCAAACTCAATCGGCGGCACGACCCCCAGCGGCAGGTGGCGCGACTTGAAGCGATGCACCACATCCAAACCGCAGCGGCTTAACAACAGCGCAGGCGGACAGCCGCCGTTCCAGACCTGCACATTGCCCGTTGACGGGTCAAAAGACAGCATCACCGCAGCGACAAATCGCGGCAGCGGCAAATATTCTCGAACGCGCCGATTCAGTTCGCGCATGATCGCGGGGATGTCAAAACCCTTGGCCGTCATCTGATAAAAGGGCTGCGTAATCGGGATCACCGCCAGTGCGGCCGTCAGTCCGTGCCCTGCGCTGTCGGCAAGCAGTACATGCAGACAGTTATCGGGGCGACGCGCCACGGCGATCACATCCCCGCTGAAGCTCTCTGCAGGCTTGAGAAAAAAATCGACCAGCGGGTCTTGTATCCTGTCCAGCGCGGTGAACTGCTGGATGAATTCACGGGCGGTATCGGTCTCCTCTTCGATACGCTCGCGGTAATCGAGCAAATTCAGATTCTGCTCAATGCGTATCTGGAACATGCGGATTTTGGCCTGCAATATCTCGTAATTTACCGGCTTGAACAGATAGTCATCTCCGCCCGCCCGCAAGCCTTCCACCACCTCCGCATTGCTGGTCTGTGCGGATAAAAACACGATGGGGAACCAGCCCGGATAACGGCGTCGCATTTCCGCCACCGCCTCAAACCCGCTCATGATAGGCATAGCCACATCCATCAGCACCAGGTCGGGAAAATTCTGCTCGCACATGGCGAGCGCCTGTACGCCGTCTTCAGCCAGCATCACCGTGTGACCCATTTTCCGCAGCATGGCCTGCATCAGCTGTCGGTTGGTGTTGGAATCATCCACCACCAGCACATTGAGCGAATTATTCATCGACCAGAAAACTCAATTGACTATCGTAAACAGTTTGCTGAAATTGGCTATTTCAAGTATCTGCGTCACGGTCGAATTAGGCTTGCACAACACCACAGCCTTCCCCGCCGCCTGCGTACGCTCCCGCATCAGCATCATCATGCCCAGCGCCGAGCTGTCGAGATAATCGATCCCGGACATATTGATTTCCAGCGTCTTGACCCCCGCCTCCAGCAGACAAGGCTCATACGCCGTCTTAAAGGCGCGGTGATCATTGAAGTCAAACCGACCTGACAGTGCAATGACTGCTTTATCGCCTGAACGGGACGTATTGATTTGCATTGCCATAGTAACTCCGGTGTTGTATTTTCGTATAAGAACTATAACCGATTTCTGATGCCGTTGCTCATTACGCGGGACAGTACCCGGCGTGCCATCTCGCCTATCGGTGCGGACTCATGCGTGGCACCGATTTCAACCGCCGCGCGCGGCATGCCATAGACCACGCAGGTGGCTTCATCCTGAGCAAAATTATAAGCCCCTGCCTGACGCATCTCCAACATGCCGACCGCCCCGTCCTTGCCCATGCCAGTCAGCATCACCCCGATCGCATTTGCGCCCACGCACTGCGCCGCGGAACGAAACAGCACCTCGACCGAGGGCCGGTGATGATTCACCGGCGGCGACTGATTCAACTCGATGACGTAATTCGAACCGCTCCTTTTTACCAGCATGTGCGAATGCCCAGGCGCGATGTAGACATGACCGGGCAAAACCCGTGCATTGTGCGCGCCTTCTGCAACGGTCATCTTGCTCAGACTGTTGAGACGCTCAGCAAACGATTTGGTAAACGCCTCAGGCATGTGCTGGGCCACCAGTATGGCGGGCGCATCGGCCGGCATAGGGACCAGAAAATCCTTGAGCGCCTCCGTACCCCCCGTCGAAGAGCCGACTATGATCAGCTTCTCGGTACTGGCGATACGCGTACCCAGCATGGGCAGCGCATCGGCCGGAACTGCCGGACGGCTACCCTTGACCCGCGCCCGCGCCGCGATGCGTATCTTGCCGGTGATTTCGTCCGCATAAGCCTTCATTCCCTCGGCTACGCCCAGCTTGGGCTTGGCCAGAAAATCGACCGCCCCCAGTTCCAGCGCACGCAAGGCCGCTTCAGAACCGCGCTCGGTCAGGGTGGAAATCATCAGCACCGGCATGGGGCGCAGCCGCATCAGCTTCTCCAGAAACGTCAGCCCGTCCATTTCCGGCATCTCCACATCCAGCGTCAACACGTCCGGATTGAGCGTCTTGATCATCTCCCTCGCCTGCAACGGATTGGAAGCTGCTCCGACTGCCTCCATGTCGGATTCGCTGTTCACCACCTCTTTTAGGATGCTGCGTATCAAGGCGGAATCATCGATGATGAGCACCTTTATTTTTCTGCTGTTCACTTCGTTATTCATCAACACTTACCTTTTCCAGCAGTTCCCCCGCTGTTAATTTTCTTCGAACAGTTCCACATCGCCCTGAATCTCCGAGGAGCGTATCCGCGAAATATACTGCTGCTCGCGCTGAACGATCGTATCGTTATGTACACTGCGCAGCCTCTTGACTAGGGTGCGTCCGGTTGCCGGAAAGTAATAGACCTTGCGCGGATAGATATCCAGCAAATCCTGCGCCTTCAAGGCGATATTTTCGGTCTGCAGATAGTCGATCACAAACTCCGCATTGCGCTGTCCGACATTGGCCACGGTAAAACCGCGCAGCACATTGCCGCCGCCAAACACTTTCGCCTCCAGATTGCTGCGGCGCGCACCGGTCTTGAGGATCTGATTGATCATCAACTCCATCGCATAAGTACCGTAGCGCCCCGCCAGCCCTACCGGCCCGTCACCGTTATTATCGGGCAGCATGAAGTGATTCATGCCGCCGATACCGGTCTGCCGGTCGCGAATACAGGCTGAAACACAGGAACCCAGCACCGTGACCAGCACCATATCGCGCCCAGTCACGAAATACTCACCCGGCTGAATTTTGACGGCATCAATGTCGAAATTTTTGTCGAAGTAGAGATTGGGTGAGACGAGTTCTTCGTAGTCGTGATCTGACATAGCCCTTCAGGATTTCTCGGTTTTTTTACAAGCCGCCTTCATCTGCGCTGACAATTCATATACCGTCTTGCCGCGCAGCTTGAAATAGGCTTCCGCCTGATAGAAGTTCTCGGAGTGCCCCGCATATAGCAGTCCTTCGGCACGCAACATCGGCGCCATCTTCTTCAGGATAGCCAGTTGCGTTTCCTTATCAAAATAAATCATCACGTTGCGGCAGAAGATCACATCCACCTTGTCGCGTATCGGCCAGGTGGCATCGAGCAGATTGAGCTTGCGAAAGGTGATCATGTTCTGCAGCTCCGGTCTCACCTTGACCATACCCTCCTGCGCGCCTACCCCCTTGAAGAAGAAGCGCTTGACCAGCGCGCTGTCGAGCTTTTCCACCCTATCCAGGGTGTAAACGCCGCGACGCGCGGTATCGAGCACATTGGTATCGATATCGGTCGCGATGATTTTCACCGGCGGGGTGAAGCTGTTGAAGGCATCGACCGCCGTCATTGCCAGCGAATAAGGCTCTTCTCCGGTGGAGCTGGCCGAGCACCAGATGATGATGGGATGATCGTTGCCTATCTTCTTGAGCTGCTCAGCCAGCAGAGGAAAATGGTGGTGTTCCCGGAAAAAAGAGGTCAGATTGGTCGTCAGTGAATTGGCGAATGCTTCCCACTCTTCCTCGTCATTTTGCTCCAGCAGCTTGAGATACTCGCCAAACGTCCTGATTCCGGTCGCACGCAGCCGCCGCGAGAGGCGACTGTAGACCAGCTCCTGCTTACTTGCATTGAGCGAAATACCCGCATGATCATAGATCAGCTTGCACACGCGCTGAAAATCCTGCGCAGTAAAATGAAATTCACGCAGCGAGGGGTCTTTCATTTCGGCCATAATATTTTCAGGATTCAGATTTCAAGATTCGGGATACGGGATTCAGTCTTCTAATGACTGAATCCCGTATCATTTTTTAGAACTCTTTCCAGTCGCCGTCATCCGTATCAAGCTGTTTGACGGGGCGGGCACGAGCGGCGGGCGCTGCTTTTTGCGCAACGGGTTTTCCGGCTGCCGGACGCGCAACGCTGCGTTTGGGCGAAGCGGCAACCACAGAGCGGCTCTCATGCGCCAGCTTGAAGGTATTCATCAAGGCTGCCAGCTCCTGAGCCTGTTCTTCGAGTGACTCCGCCGCCGCTGCGGCTTCTTCAACCAGCGCCGCATTTTGCTGCGTCACATCGTCCATCTGCGTGATGGCCGTATTGACCTGTTCGATGCCCTGACTTTGCTCGGTCGATGCGGCGGTAATTTCCCCCATGATGTCGGTCACGCGCTTGACTGAACTGACCACCTCATCCATGGTTTTACCCGCTTCGTTCACCAGACGGGTACCCGCTCCCACTTTCTCTACCGAATCGCTGATCAGTTCCTTGATTTCCTTGGCGGCCGCCGCGCTGCGCTGCGCCAGGTTGCGCACTTCGGATGCAACCACCGCAAAACCGCGTCCCTGCTCACCGGCACGGGCGGCTTCTACTGCGGCATTGAGCGCCAGGATATTGGTCTGGAAGGCGATACCGTCGATCACGCTGATGATGTCGACAATCTTCTTCGAACTGTCGCTGATCGACGACATGGTGCCAACCACTTGACCTACCACGCGACCACCCTTTACGGCGATATCGGAGGCGGACAGCGCGAGCTGATTGGCCTGTTTGGCGTTCTCTGCATTCTGCTTCACGGTCGAGGTCAGCTCTTCCATGCTGGCTGCAGTCTCTTCCAGACTGGAAGCCTGCTGTTCGGTGCGCGAAGAAAGATCGGTATTGCCGCTGGCGATTTCCTTGGATGCGGTGCTGATGGTGTCAGCCGCTTCCTTGATACGCTGCACGGTCTCGGTCAGACGCTCTACCGTCAGGTTGGCGTTATCCTTGATTTCGCCGAAGGCGCCGTAATACTCCGCTTCGATCTTCTCTGAAAAATCGCCCTGTGCGATCCGCTCCAGTGCACCTACCGTCTCCTTGATGGCCGCATCGGCCGCTTCCACCAGCTCATTGACGCCCTGACCCAGACTCAAAAAGAAACCTTCCTTGCCGGCCAGATCCAGACGTTTGCCCAGATTGCCGTGCGCTGCCGCACTGACCAGTTCAGCCACTTCCTTTTCAACCGCAACTTCCGCGGTGCGATCCACCCATTCGGCGACCGCTCCCAGACGCTCGCCCTTGTCGTTGATGACCGGATTGGCGGTCACCACCAGCGAACGCCCGCCTATCAGCAGAGGCGCACTGTAGGACTGCTGCAGACGCGCCAGCAAGCCTGCCTGATGCGCAGGATTTTTGTGGAAGGTATCGATATTGGTGCCGACCAGGCTGCTGGCGCTAAAGTTGGGCAGCTGTTTGCGTATGTCCGCCTCGGCCGCTCCCAGTATCTTAACGACCGACCTGTTCACATAGATGATGTTGCGGTCGTTGTCCGCAATCATGCAGCCGGTGCTAACGTTATCCAGTGCGATCTTGATCCGCATGTTTTCATCAGACATGCGCTTGGATTCCGCCACATCGAAACCCATGCGGGTCGCAAGCGCACGGTATGCCAGAAAGACTGCGTTGATCTCGTCGTTGCGCGCATGAGAGTCGACATGCTGATTGGATTCGCCATGCGCGGCGAGCTCGATCTGCTTTGCCACGTGACGGATGCGGGGCACCACATTGCGGTACAACATCAAACCCAGCATCGCAACCAGCGCCACTCCGCCTAAGAAGGTGGCCAGCATGATATTGCGGGTAGCGATGAAGTCTTCATGGGCTTTAGCCACATCCTTCTGCATGGAGGCATTCTGATGATTGATGATCTCGGTGGCCCGGCCATTGGCGGTGTTAAACAATGGACCTACCGTCTTGACCATCAGAATATTGGCATCGGAAAACTTGCCCTCGCGCAGCAACGCCACTTCGGGAGTCAATCCTTCGCTGACAAACGCACCGCGCTCTTTGGCGAAGGCATCGGCCAGCTCGGTTCCTTTAACGCTGTGCTTGCTCGAAGTGTAGTCCTTCCAGATCGTGTTGATTTCTTCGGCATTTACACCGATCGCATCCAGATGCTTGGAAATCGGATGGTCGTGCAGCTTGCTCTCGGGCAGACGCGGATCGTGCATCGCCGCCAGCTGCATCTGGCGCATGTTTTCACGCATCAGCGCATCGATGCGGGCAACCTGGTTAGCCGACTTGACCTTGTGGCTGACCACATAGTCGAACTTCTCGTTGGCATCCTGAAGTTCGAAACAGCCCATACAGCCAACTACGGCCAGCAGCACCGCAACCAAAGAGATGGTGAGGGTGATCTGGTTTTTAATGGAGATGTGTTTCAGACCTGAAATAAAACCGCTCAGTCCCGAATTGGGATTTTTGCCAGCCTTGAGCTGAGCGTACAGCGCGGTCGCTTCTGCAATCTGCTGCGGGGTTGGTTTGCGGCGCACCGAAACGTAACCCATCACCTGACCGTTTTCGCGTATCGGCGTCACGTTGGCATCCACCCAGTAATAATCGCCGTTCTTGCAGCGGTTCTTGACGATGCCGTTCCAGCTGGTGCCGCCTTTGATCGTCTTCCAAAGATCGGCGAAAGCCTCCACCGGCATGTCGGGGTGGCGCACCATGTTGTGCGGCTGACCTAACAGTTCGGCTTCGGTAAAACCGCTGATGGTGCAAAAATCCCGGTTGACATAGGTGATCACGCCCTTAAGATCGGTCTTGGTGACGATCATCGAGCCGTCCAGCATCTGCTTTTCGTTGTTGGTGACGGGTGTATTGATGCGCATGTATCTCTCCTCGATTGACGCTATTCGTTAGTGCCTTGAAATTAACCGATTAAACCAGTGCTTCGTCCACCAAGGCCATCTCGCTGCCCAGCATGAGCTTTTCGATATCGACCAGTATCAGCATACGCTCATCCACCGTGCCCAAACCCAATATGTAGCGCGTATCCAGTTTAGCCGAAAGTTCCGGAACCGCTCTGATCTGATCGGACTTGAGCGTCAGCACATCGGATACGCTGTCTACCACGATGCCCACCACGCGGGTACCGAGATTCAAGATGATCACCACGGTAAAGGCATCATAAGTCACATCGGGGAGCGAAAATTTGATGCGCATGTCGACGATGGGCACGATGATGCCGCGCAGATTGATCACCCCCTTGATGAATTCAGGCATGTTCGCGATGGAAGTCACCGCATCATAACCGCGGATTTCCTGCACCTTGAGGATATCTATCCCGTACTCTTCGTGTCCCAGAATGAAGGTCAGAAATTCATTGTTGGATATTCCTGATGTTGCATGTTCTATTGGCATATTCACCTCAACGACATCATTTGCAAAACTCAGACTATAACGCTGTCCGACCTAAAATTACGCCACCAGTTTATTGTGCCGGGACGGCGCCTGACACAGCACCGACACATCCAAGATCATGGCGACCTTGCCGTCGCCCATGATAGTCGCACCTGAAATCCCCGGCAACTTGCGAAAATTGGACTCAAGACTCTTGATCACCACCTGATGCTGCCCGATCAGATCGTCGACCAGCAGGGCAATCTTCTTGCCTTCCGCCTCGACGATCACCACGATGCGGGATTCTGTCGCGCTGTCCCGCGGCAACTTAAACAGCTCATGCAGCGCGACCACAGGCAGATACTCCCCGCGCACATGCACCATATTGCCGCCGCCGCTCACCGTGCGCATGTCGCTGTCGGCCATTTGCAAGGACTCGACGATATAGGCCAGCGGGATGATATAGGTCTGATCGCCCACGCCTACCGACAATCCGTCCAGAATCGCCAGAGTCAGCGGCAGACGGATGGATACGCGCGAACCATGCCCCTCAACGGATTCCAGTTCAACCCGTCCGCCCATCGCCATGATGTTGCGCTTGACCACATCCATGCCGACACCGCGCCCGGAAACATCGCTGACTACATCTGCGGTCGAAAAACCCGCTTCGAATATCAGCATCCAGACTTCCGCGTCAGTGATATCCTCCCGCACCGCCATGCCGCGCTCTTTGGCCTTGGCCAGTATCTTCGCCCGGTTCAAACCACCCCCGTCATCCGAGACATCGATGACGATGCTGCCACCCTGATGCGACGCTTTCAGGGTGATGGTACCCTTGGCCGGTTTGCCCTTGGCGATGCGTTTTTCGGGCGACTCGATACCGTGATCCAGGCTGTTGCGCACCAGGTGAGTGAGCGGATCTGCGATCTTTTCGATCAGCCCCTTGTCCAGTTCCGTTCCTTCCCCTAGCGTTTTCAGCTCGACCTGTTTGCCCAGCTTGCCTGCCAGATCGCGCACCACGCGCGGAAAACGGCTGAACACGAAGGAAATCGGCAGCATGCGCACCGACATGATCACTTCCTGAAGATCCCGGGTATTGCGCTCCAGCTGATGCAGACCGGACTGCAACTTTTCGGCGAGCATTCCGTCCAGTCCTGATGCGGATTCGGCCAGCATGGCCTGCGTGATGACCAGTTCGCCGACCAGATTGATCAGCTGATCGACCTTTTCGACATTGACGCGTATGGAGGTTTCCGCAGCGGCGGGAGCTGCCTTGTCAGCGGCGCGGCGGTTGGCCGATTTGTCTTCCGCAGGAGTTGCAGCAGGCAGCGGAGCGGAATCGACGACCGGCACGATCTTCTTGAAAAAACCATAGCCCTGATGTTTTTCCTGCTCAGCCTGCTGCGGGGTGGAAGGAAACTGAGTCGGTTCATCGACAAACAGTCCAAAACCCTTTGCGGCATCATAAGCCGCAGCAGTTTCTTCAGGTTCGTTAGCTGACGCAGGTACTGGATCGACGGCTGCCGCAGGCTGCTCGTCAAAAAAACCATAACCCTGCTCTGCAGGGGCAGAGTCAAAGAATCCATAGCCCTCATTTTCATCAGGCTTCGCGGTTTCTTCTTCGCTAAAAAAACCGTAATCTTCCTGCTCAGCCGTCTTCGCTGCGGGAACATCGTCAAAGAATCCGTAGTCATCGTCGGCGGGTGCTGCAGAAGGCTTGACCTCCTGAGGTTCAGAGCCATCCGCAGTCAATCGCTCAAGACGCTCACAAACCGAAGCAACCCGGGTTTCATCTACCGTGCCTTCGCCGCGATGGGCATCCAGTTGCATGCGTATCGTATCGCCCGCCTCCAGAAAGACATTGACCATCTCATCGGTCAACTTCATTTCCTGCTTGCGCAGGCGGTCGAGCAAATTTTCCAGGATATGCGTCACATGCGTCATATCCTCAAAACCGAAAGTACCGCTGCCGCCCTTGATAGAGTGTGCCGAACGAAAAATCGCATTCAACTCATCCAGGCTGGGGTCGGACACATCCAGACCCAGCAGCAGCGACTCCATGGTAGCCAGATGCTCTGCAGCCTCCTCAAAGAAGACCTGATAAAACTGAGTAATATCGATGCTCACGGGGCTCTCTCAAAGTAAAGTGTAACGCTCGTTCGACTTACGTTCCGTGCTGCGCCGCGCAGCATCAGAAATGACAAACAATCAGCCGATGACTTTTTTCACGACTTCGAGCAACTTCTGCGGATCAAACGGTTTGACGATCCAGCCTGTCGCACCGGCCGCCTTACCTTGCGACTTCATGGTATCCCCGGATTCCGTGGTCAGCATCAGAATCGGCACTGTGCGATAACTGGGCATGGCGCGCAGCGACTTGATCAGCGTCAGTCCATCCATGCGAGGCATGTTCTGATCGGTCAGCACCAGATCCACCGTTTTTTGCTTAGCCTTATCCAGCCCGTCCTGACCGTCAACCGCTTCGATCACGGTATATCCGGCGCTCTTCAGGGTAAAGGAAACCATCTGCCTGATAGACCCGGAATCATCCACACTCAGAACCGTTTTTGCCATTTCTACTCTCCAAAAAATTAAACTTGCACCTGATGACAGACTAAAAAACATTCATCGCAGCATGGCGAATGATACACAACTATACTCACAGCGGTAAATCCCGGCATCAAAACAATTCGATCTCGTCGCTTTGCATCTTATCCTGCCTGACCGGATTTCTTGCGCTTACCTGCTCCGCCTTGACAAACAACTCCGCGATCTTAGCACTGATATGATTGATTTCCCCAGCAGAGATCGACGCGCCCGCCTGCTCACGCTTGGCCAGACTTTCGATATGCTGCCAGGCCTCCTGCATAGTATCCAGACGCAGGCGTGAATGGCCCAGCAATTGCCCCGCGATATCCTGGAACTGCAATGAGGTCACCGCAGCCCCGACCACTTCATCCACCCTTGCTGAAATTTCACCCTGTTTGACTACCGCAGCCGACATCTTGTGGTTGAGCAGCTGTACATTCATCAGACTGTTGTCCAGTTTGGCCTTGGATTCCAGCGCAAACCCCATATCCAGAGAGGCCATCCGGCTGATATACACCTCGGTTTCCTCGACCGCATTGTGCACCTGCCTGATGCTGCCGCGTATCAGGCTGCTAAAATGCGCGGCGCGCTCGGACAGTTTGCGCACCTCATCGGCCACCACGGCGAATCCTCTGCCGGACTCACCGGCACGCGCAGCTTCAATGGCCGCATTGAGCGCGAGCAAATTCGTCTGCTTTGAAATGGCATCGATCTCGCCCAGAACATCCAGTATGCCTTTGACCTGCACGCTGACCATTTCCATCTTCTCGACCAGTTCAACACCGGCCTTGCTGTTGTTGATGATGCTCCCCACCAGCATTTTCAAGGTCTCGGCCGTCTCGGCCAGCTGACCTGCCATCGCCTGATCCTGGTCCTGCCCGGAGGAAGAGATCACCTCGTTGCCGACCTCGCGTTGCTCCTCGATCAATTGCTGCATGCCGGTAAAGCTGTTCATCAGCTTATCGATGGCATCGCCGATCAGGGTCTGCACCTGCAGCAAATCCTGATTTGCGCCATTAAAATGGGCGGAAAACTGCTCATGAGTCCTGATCAGCAAACTATCCACCACCTGGTCACTGCCCGATTCCTGTTCGACTATCTGTTCAGCGGACTGGTCGCTGCGCAGCCGGTAGACCAGTGCAACGGCTACCAGAGTAATCATCGCCTGTGCCAGAAAATTCCACACTGGCGGCAGATACCCTGACAACCAGTGCAGCAGCACGGCGAATACGACTACTACAATTACAACCGGCATAACAAACTCCTTGTTGCGAAACGGCAGACGCCGTCTGGCAGTTTAATTTCCCCGGACATCGCTCAAGAGTTCTTTTATGTCCAGTATCAGCACGATGTCGCCTTCGCTCGACATGGTCACACCGGCCACCCCTTTGGGACGGAAGGTATCGAGCGACTTGATCACTACATCGTCGTGACCTGCAAATCCGTCCGCAGACAGGATGAAACTGCTGCTGCCAAACTGCATCAGCACCCCGACCTCAGGTTCCTTGTCCGAAGCTTCCCAACCGATCAGCTGAGCCAGCGGCAGCACCGGCAACACTTCGCCGCGCACCACCATGGTCGCCCGGCCCGAGATCCGCTGCAACTGCTCCGGCGTAACCGACAGGATTTCTCTAACCATGGATAAAGGCACGGCGAAAGACTGATCGCCCAGACGCAATATCAACACCGGCAAGATCGCCAGTGTCAGCGGCAGAGAAATCGTAAACACGCTCCCCTTGCCCGGAATCGAATCGATGACGATAGACCCGTTGAGCTTCTGTATGTTGGTCTTGACCACATCCATGCCCACACCGCGTCCTGAAACGCTGGAAATCTCGTCCTTGGTGGAAAAACCAGGCAAGAAGATCAGTTCCAGACACTGATTTTCATCCAGCGTGTTCGCCACTTCGTTGGTAAGCAACCCCTTTTCGATCGCCTTGCTTCGTATCACCTCGGGACGCATGCCTCTGCCGTCATCGGCGATGGTGATCATGATGTGATCGCCTTCATGACGCGCGCTCAACTCAACCAGACTCTTTTCCGGCTTGCCCGCCGCAATCCGCCCTTCCACCGTTTCCACGCCGTGATCGACCGCATTGCGCACCAGATGGACCAGCGGATCGTTCAGATCTTCTATCATGGTCTTGTCCATCTCAGTGTCTTCGCCGGACAACACCAGTTCGACATCCTTGCCCAGCGAGCGAGCCAGATCCCGTGCCAGACGAGGATATTTCTTGAACAATCGGCCGATAGGCTGCATGCGGGTCTTCATCACCGCATTTTGCAGATTCACCACCAGCATATCGAGTTGGGTGACCGACTGATCCAGTTCGCGCAGCGTATCCGCATCGTTGCGCCCCTGCATGATGTCCGAGCGCAGATGATTCAGGCGGTTCTTGGTCAGACCGATCTCACCTGACAGGTTGAGCACCTGATCAAGGCGCTCAGTATCGACACGTATCGTGGTCTCCTTGGCATCCTTGGCCATCACATCGCCGTCACGGCGACCGACGGTCGCACCCGGAACGTCGTTGGTGCGGCGTCCGAATGCCGCGCGCGTGGATTCTTCTTCCGAGAGCGCTGCGGCGATCTTCTCAGGATCGCGCTCCACCCCCACCGTCTCTACGATGTCGGTGCCGGTCAATGCCGTATACAGCGCATTCCAGTCTACCTGCGGCAAACCTGGCTGATGAGCCGGTGCCGCTTGAACGGGTGCTTTGGCGGCTCCCGCCTTAACCGACTTGCCTTCCAGGGCCGCCTGCAGATTATCCAGTATGCCCTGAGGTGCAGCCTGCGGCTGCAGGCTTTGATGCAAGGCGCCGAACATTTTTTTGACTTCAGCGGTTGCCGCAAAAATCACATCCATCAGTTCTGCACTCAAGGTGAGTTCGCGGTTGCGCAATTTATCGAACAGATTCTCGGTCAGATGGCACAACGTCACCAACTCGTTGGCATTGAGAAATCCCGCCCCCCCCTTGATGGTGTGAAATCCGCGAAAGACGTCGTTGAGCAGATGACTGTCATCCGGACGTTTCTCCAGCTCCATCAACTTGCTGTCCACATCGGACAGCATTTCCCCCGCCTCAAGCAAAAAGTCACTCAACAGCTCTTCCATACCGGCGAAATCGTTCATTTTCACAACTCCAGTTGTTTATCGGTAGTCGTTAGTTCGCGTCGCGTACTAACTGATAACCCGCATCTGCTTTTTAAAAACCCAAGCTCTCCAGCAGATCATCCACCTGATCCTGGCTGGTCACCACATTGCGACCCTGCGGGTTCACGATGGGTCCATTGAGCAAACCTGTGTCGTATTCTGCCCTGACCGCAGCCGGAGCGCTCTCCAGCAACAGCGCCAGCAGCTGCTTTTCCATGCTCTGGGTCAGATCGATGATTTTCCTGATGACCTGCCCTGTAAGATCCTGAAAATCCTGCGCCATCATGATTTCCATCAGATAGGCATTGGTCATCTTGGTCTGTTTGGGCACGATATCCAGAAAGGCCAGCGTCTGCGTGACCAGTATCTTGAACTGTTCGACGCTCAACTGCCTGTCAAACAGCATATGCCACTGCCCGCCCAGCCTTTGCGCTTCCGCCTCCATATTCTGAACCAGAGGTTGTGCAGACTCCGTCGCATTGAGCACCCGTTCCGCAGCCTGCTGGGTCAGCGTCGCCACATAGTTGAGCCTCTCTCTCGCGTCGGGGATGGAACTGGCAGCCTTCTCTATCTCCTTGTTAAGCCCCAGTTCGCGCAAAGTATCGTGCAAGGTGCGAGTCATCTGCCCCAACTGATTGAGGAGCACATCGGATTGAACCACGACCGCCTCCGCTGGAACCTCGCTTTGTGCATCTTCCATCGCATTGGCTGCGACTATGCTGTCAAACAACGATTCGAGATCGTCGCACTCATCGGTTGCAGTTTGGCTGGCCATGTCTGTTCTCACTTATTCATATTTTGGAATATTTTTTTCAGCTTTTCATCCAGCGTCGCCGCCGTGAAAGGCTTCACCACATATCCGGATGCGCCAGCTTGAGCGGCCTCTATGATGTTCTCCCGCTTGGCCTCCGCCGTCACCATCAGCACCGGCAGGGTCTTGAGTTTCGCATCTTTACGTATCTCGCGCAGCAACTCTATCCCGGTCATATTCGGCATATTCCAGTCCGACACCACAAAATCGAACGTATCCGAACGCAATTTCTTCAACGCCTCAACACCGTCTTCGGCTTCCTGAACATTGACAAACCCCAGTTCCTTGAGAAGATTTCTCACGATGCGGCGCATCGTCGAAAAATCATCCACCACCAAAAAACGCGTACTCTCTATTCCCATCACTCTCTCCCAAATACAACCGCCCTGCAATTCGACAACTTACTGCGTCAACAACGGCCTGAGCGTCGAAGACAACACCGCCGAATCAAATTTTGGCACATAATAATCGACTCCGACCCTTTTTCCCATCGCCCGATTCGCATCCGACGACAAAGACGAGTGCATTACCACCGGGATCCCGTCAAAACGGTGATCGGCCTTGATGTTCTGCGTCAGCACGTA